>JBLIOK010000182.1:0-5651 GCA_047639735.1 Candidatus Krumholzibacteriia bacterium
ACATCAAGGAAGCCTACCAACAACCCAACATGACCAACGAAGATGCCCTGCGTTTCTTGATCACGCTGGGCGCCACCAAATGGCAATACACCAATGGCGTGCGTGATGTCGAAACCATCAGCCCTGACAACTGGCACGTGACCCAACGCTTGCTCGACCGCGATGGTAACGCCGACATTCAATTGCAGATGTTCTACGACTATGGCTCCAACCCGCCACTGTACCCAGCTTGGCAAGCTTATTTCCGCGAGCACCAACCACGGACGCTCATTGTCTGGGGACAAAATGACGAAATCTTTCCGGCCGCAGGCGCCCATCCCTATAAACGGGATCTGAAAGACCTCGAATTTCATCTCTTGGAAACTGGTCACTTCGCTCTGGAAGAAGACGGCACCGTGATCGCAGAACTCATTCGTGATTTTATGGTCGCGAAAGTTGCCCAGTCGAATTGAGCTGGTTGTTCCGCCACTTCGTAATCGTAATGGAGAATAAAATGAGCAAGAATTTCACATCATTTGCTTACACTGATAGTGTCAAATCAGCTCAACAACAATATGGTTCTCGTCGCGGCAACGCTGCGATGGAAGCGTCTGGTGATCGTTACGTGCTCAGTGAACGGGAAATCCCGTTCATTGAGTCGCGTGACAGTTTCTTCGTTGCCAGTGCTGGAGAAAATGGCTGGCCCTATGTGCAGCATCGCGGTGGCCCGCCTGGATTTCTGAAGGTGATCAATGAGACAACGCTGGCCATGGCCGACTTCCGCGGCAATCGCCAATACATTAGCGTAGGCAACATCAACGCGACTCAACACGCGTCATTATTTCTAATCGATTACCCGACACAAACTCGCCTCAAGATTTGGGCCGAGGCAAAAATTGTGGCGCTCGACGAAGACCCAGAATTATTGGCCGCCGTTACCGACGTTGAATACGGCGCCTTCCTTGAGCGAATGATGGTGTTCAAAGTACAAGCGTACGATTGGAATTGTCCGCAGCACATCACCCGGCGGTACACATTGGCAGAGATCGAACTGGGTTTGCATTTGACCGAGTGATTCGGTTTCCCTATTCCTGATACATCATCTACTCCAAGGTTGGAACGCGACCCGCCCCACTTCGGCCGCGTTCTTGGCGATATTGTAAAAGGGGCCAACATGAACAACTTGAATTTCGATGCGACAGGATATTCCGCTAATCTCGACTTCAAATCCCAATACAACCAAACTCTTCGTTGGTCAGCCGGCGTCGCCGTATTGGTAACTGGTCTCACGTTTTGGCTTTCCCCGCGCTACACGCCGCAACCTTATCAGTTACGGCGCACAGAAATGACCATTCAAAAGGTTGAAATCATTCACGATATTATAGAGCCGCCCAAAGTGGCACCACCCCCGACGTTACCCAAAACAATCGTCTCGGCTCCGGTAGACGACCCGGGTGCTGTGGATGAAGCCCCCTTTTTGGATTTCGACTATTTTGGTCCCGCAGCAAGCGCGCCAGCCCCTATTGATGACGGCTTCGTCGCCAGCAGCAGCAATCCCATATTGATTTCACAGCCCAAACCCTACTACCCAGAAGTCGCCCGCATGGCGCAAGTCGAAGGACTAGTGATCGTCAAAGTACTAGTAGATATTGATGGTTCAGTAAAGGCAGCGCAGATCGTGAAAGGCGCCCACATACTTTTGAATAACGCCGCCCTCAAAGCGGCCCGCAAATGTGTTTTTAAACCCGGGCAGCAAAGATCACTGAAAGTTCCAACATGGGTTGCGGTACCTTACAATTTCAAACTGCACTAGAGTAAACACAAAAACTACAGCCTGCCGGCCAAGCGCAGTTCTTCGCCAATGCGCTTGATCTCTTGCACGCCCGAGGCCAAGGCTTCTCGACTTGTGTGGACAGAATTGCGACCCAGAACCAGGTCATGTTTGTGCTTTACGGCAGAACCCAAAATGAATCGTGTCTTGCCCACTGCTTGCACCCGAATCTCCCGGCCCGATTCGCCAAAAACAACCAGCTCGCGTTCCTCCAAAAGATCCGGCACTTTCAATTGACCGTCATGCAACGCCAACCAGCTCACTTCATGATCATCTGGCAAACGATAGGTCCACTCTTCGCCATCATTCAATTGAACATCCAGATAATTGATCCCTGGCGGCGCAGGCAAGGGGCTCGTCACGCCACCGTGCTGACCAATGATCACTCGGCTTGGCCCTTCACTCACGACCTCATCAGCAGCAAGGTACTGGCTCGACGACGGCGCGCTCTCCAGTTCTGGCGGCAAGGCCAGCCACAACTGAAATCCTTTGATGAGCTCAGTACCCAGTGGCCGTCCATTGTGCCAAACTCCACCCGAAGCCCGCATAAATTCCACCGAGCCGGCTGATAACACACCTTCAGCGCCAGTGGTCTCTTCGTAGTTGTATTCCCCACTAAAGATCAGCGTCACCGTCGCAATGCCCGAGTGCGGGTGAAACCCAAAATTTGGTCCAGCAGCTGGGTCACTTGCAAACGAATCGAGAAAGACGAATGGCTTGATCATTTCGCCGACGTCAGACGGGCTCACCAAGCGAGTAATGTGGCCTTGGCTCGTCCCTATTGTTCGATGAGAAATTCTTTTTTTCGTCGCCGACGACCCTGCCTCTTCATTTTTATTCATTGCCTCAAATCTCCCAATCGGTTCAAGTGAAGCACAAGGTACAATGTCTTTGCCGGCATGACCACTTGGCCCCCTTCTATTGCTCGATACGCACCAAAATCCCGTTCGCGTCAATCACGCCACATCGCCTCCCCCCAGTCCGTATTATCCTTGCACCAACAGTCTATTTCCTGATCTATGTAAGGAGGACCTATGCTTCGGACCCAGAACGCCGTGTGGATCGAATCCGCCGATAGCCATGTTGTTGTGCATACCGAAAACCAGCGTCACCTGTGGCGCCGAAGCTTGAGCAAACTAGAGGGTGAGCTCAGTCACTCCAGCTTTGTCCGTGTCCACCGCTCGGCGCTGGTGCAATTGGCAGCAGTGCGCGAGGTGAGGTCCCGCGAACGCGGAGACTTCACCGTCGTGCTCAATACCTCATCAGAGGTGGCTGGCAGCCGCCGCTTTCGGCAAGCCTTTTTCGACGCTCTCGAGAACTGACTCCACACTCTCGGACACCCTGATCGTCAGCCCGCCTTTAACAACGTCTAACTCCATCGTGCCACCGGCGCGGACATCCCCTGCCAGAATCGCATCGGCCAAGCGGTCTTGCACCTCTCGCTGAATCACGCGCCGAATCGGACGTGCCCCAAAAGCAGGATCAAAGCCAAGTTCGGCAATAAAAGCGACCGCCTTGTCGGTGAACACAAGACTAAGGTCTTGATCCGCCAAACTGCGATTCACCTTTGCCAACTCAAGGCGCACGATGCGCGCAACCATCTCGACACCCAAACTGTTGAACCGGATGATCGCATCCAGGCGGTTCAGAAACTCCGGTCGAAAATGACCGGCCAAAGCCGCCAACAAATGACTTTCACTGTTGCCCGTTTCAAAGCTCGGCTCTTGACACAGGTTGCTCGTCATCACGATCACTGTGTTGGCAAAGTTCACGACACGACCACGTCCATCGGTCAAACGCCCGTCGTCCAGCAACTGCAACAGAATGTTCATCACTTCGGGGTGAGCTTTTTCCACCTCGTCTAGCAAGATCACGCTGTAAGGATGACGCCGCACTGCTTCGGTCAGCTGCCCGCCGGCTTCGTGCCCAACGTAGCCGGGCGGCGAACCAATCATGCGGCTAACGGCATGGCGCTCCATATACTCCGACATATCCAACCGGATCAGCGCGGACTCATCGCCAAGCATTTGCTCAGTGAGGGTTTTCGCCAGTTCAGTTTTGCCAACACCCGTGGGACCGAGGAACAAGAACGACCCAATGGGACGATTGCCGTCGCTCAATCCCGCCCGCGATCGTCTGATTGTGCGCGCGATCTTCTCAACGGCTTTCTCTTGACCAATCACCCGAGCGCCAAGGCGTTGCTCCAAGTCTCTCAGTTTCTCGGCTTCGTCTTCGACCAATCGTTGTGCGGGAATACCGGTCCACTTGGCGACCAGCAAAGCCACGTCGTTTTCTTCGACCTCTTCGCGCAGCAACGGTGTTTCCCCTTGCACACGTACCAACTCTTTGTAAGCGTCAGCGACTTCTTCTGCTAGCAACAATTGCCCGCTGTACTTCAGCTCCGATGCTTTGGCCAAATCACCTTCACGTTCGGCTGTCTCCATGGCCACGACCAATGCATCTTGCTGGGATTGCAGGTCTCGAATGTGGTCGATCGCCTCTTTTTCTTCCTCCCAACGCGCCTTCACTTGATCCAACTTGTCTTGCAACTCGCTCAAATTGACCGCGATGGTTTCACGACGTTGTACAGCAGCTTTGTCCTTCTCTTTTTCAAGGGCCAGTTTCTCCATCTCCAGTTGATTCAACTGGCGCTGCAGTTGATCGACTTCCGCCGGCACCGAGTCAATCTCCATGCGCAATTGACTGGCCGCTTCGTCCATCAGATCGATGGCCTTGTCTGGCAACATGCGGTCGGCGATGTATCGCTGACTCAACTTCACTGCCGCAACTATCGCGCTATCGGTGATGCGGATGCCATGATGCACTTCATACTTTTCTTTCAAGCCGCGCAGTATGGCCACCGCTTGTTCCCAAGTTGGTTCTTCGACCATGACTGGCTGGAAACGACGCTCCAACGCAGGGTCCTTTTCAATGTGTTGGCGGAATTCGTCGATGGTCGTTGCGCCAATACAATTGAGTTCGCCTCGAGCCAGCGCGGGCTTGAGAATGTTGCTCGCGTCCATGGCGCCGCTGGTTGCACCAGCGCCAACCAACGTGTGCATTTCATCGATAAACAATAGAATCTGTCCGTCACTCTCGGTGACTTCATTGATCACGTTTTTGAGACGGTCTTCAAATTCTCCGCGGTATTTGGTCCCGGCAATAAGCGCGCCCATATCCAGGGCTAACAGTTGTTTCCCTTTCAATCCTTCAGGCACATCCCCGGCGACCAAACGGCGCGCCAAACCTTCGGCGACCGCCGTTTTCCCAACACCCGGCAACCCAATGAGCACCGGATTGTTTTTGGTGCGCCGGCTTAGAATCTGAATGACGCGGCGGATCTCATCGTCACGCCCGATGATGGGATCGATTTTTCCATCGCGAGCAGCAGCACAAAGATCGCGCGCATACTTTCGCAGCGCGGATTCTTGTCCGTCACCCATATTGTCTTCTGATTGGTTTTGGTAAACTTCGTTGGCCCCCATGTGTTCGAGAGCGCTGGTGATTTTTTTGGGCGTGGCGTCAAATGTTTTCAGCAGACTACCGGCGCGACCGGCGTCAGCCGACATAGCCAGCAACAGTTCGCGTGTTCCAACCATCTTGTCAGCCAAGTTTTCGGCGGCCAAGAACAAGCGCTGCATTTCGCGACCAGGGTTGGGCACATCAGCGACCTCAACTTGCGGCAAACTTTCCAGCTCGCGCACGGCCGTTTGTGCAACCAAACCCGGATCCAGCTCAAGGGATCGCAAGACGTTCGTCGTCAGTCCCGTTTCGTTGAGCATCGCCCACAACAGGTGAAGCGGGTCCAACTCCGGGTGTCGCATTTCATAGGCTTTGGCCT
>JBLIOK010000183.1:0-5640 GCA_047639735.1 Candidatus Krumholzibacteriia bacterium
CGGCTAGGCTGGCCATTGTTGCCACGCTCGCGACGCTGCCACCAGCAGGGGGCATCCAGCGCTGGACGTTTATGGCGATCAGGCGGGAAACCGAATTGGCCGACGGAAACCTCCACGTGCAAACCCAAAAACTCGTGACGGCGGGATACCTGAGCAGCGCCAGGGTTGAACATGGCAAACGCACCGTAACCTGTTTCGAACTGACGGATATTGGACGCCGAGCGTTGCGAAAGTTCGTCAGTCAAATACAAGACGCTCTGGAAGGTGGTTCGGGATTTGCCGACCTGAGCAGCGACCGCCCGCCATCTCGACCGAAAGACAACGGTTCCCAAGTTTGGTAGCTCTGAAAGCGACCAACCGAGACAAGGATAGAGGTGAGGAAGAATCATGAAAATCGCCATTGGTGCTGACCACGGTGGATTCAAACTCAAGGCCCAGCTCATCGAGCATCTTGGTGCCAAGGGCCATGATGTACTCGATGTGGGCACAAACAGCAGCTCGGCCGTCGACTACCCAACTTTTGCCCGCAAGGTTGCCGAAGCGGTAGCCGCCGGAAAAGTTACCCGTGGCATCATGATCGATGGCGCGGGCATCGGCTCTTCGATGGTGGCCAACAAGGTGCCGGGTGTCAGGGCAGCGATGGCCTACGATGTGAGCAGCGCCCGCAACGGCCGCGAACACAACGATGCCAACCTGCTGACCTTGGGTGCCGGAATGATCGGCGCCAGCCTAGCCGCCCAAATTGTAGATGTTTTTCTGACCACCGACTGTACAGAGCCTCGCCACAAACGTCGCGTGGCGATGATCACCGAAACCCAGGGAGCGCCGATGGCCATGTCGCCAACCATCACCACCGAAAGTCTCGATTCTCTCAGCGATGCCGACATCGCTCGCATCGTCGAGCGCATGCAGGGAATTCTCGGCGCTGGTCTCGGGGACTGTAACCACGGCGGTCCGTGTGTGGGTTCGTGCCCAGACACCGCCCGTCACTTTATCGGCCTAGGTGCACAACGTTTCTCGTCCGGCCCCGCTTCGCCTGGCTCCATTCCTGAAGAACTCGCGAAATACATCGACCACACCATTTTGAAACCAGACGCCACCCGCGACCAGGTCGATAAAATTATCGCCGAGGCCCGCGAACATTCCTTTCGCAGTGTCTGCGTTAACCCTTGTTGGGCAAAACACGTGGCCGATGGTTTACGGGGCACGCCCGTCTTGACCTGCTCTGTGGTCGGTTTTCCTCTCGGCGCCAACACGTCAGATATGAAGGGCATGGAAACGCGTAAAGCAATCCGCGATGGTGCCAAAGAAATTGACATGGTCATCAATGTCGGTCGCCTCAAGAGCGGTGATGACGACTACGTTTTAAAAGACATTCTGGCAGTGACCGACGCTTGTCGCGACGGCAGTGCCGTCAGCAAAGTGATCATCGAAACAGCGTTGCTGACAGACGACGAAAAGGTGCGTGTTTGCGAACTCTCCAAACGGGCGCGAGCAAACTTTGTCAAAACATCGACGGGGTTTGCTTCCGGTGGCGCAACAGCTGAAGACATCGCCCTCATGGCTTCGGTCGTGCATGGCGCTGGCATGGAAGTGAAAGCATCTGGTGGCATCAGAAATTTTGACGATGCCAAACGCATGATCGACGCTGGCGCGACTCGCATCGGCGCGAGCGCCAGTATAGCAATTGTTCAAGAGGCCCAAAATACGGCGCGGAGCGCTTAGGAGTTTGAACATGGTCGACCTGAGAACCTTCTGTGTGATTGATAGCCTGCAACCTCAGTTTGCCTCTTTTCAGGCAACCATTGCCCAGGGCTTTTTGCCCAAAGTGGGCCAGGCCAGTTTGTTCGTTGAAATAGCGCCGGGCATTGAAATCAATCGCGTCATGGACATCGCTTTGAAGAGCACCGATGTCACACCGGGCATGCAAATTGTTGAAAGACATTTTGGCATGCTGGAAGTGCATTCTGATAGCCAAGCCGATGTTCGTGAAGCTGGCGAAGCGATTCTCGAATCGCTAGATCTGACGATTAATGATCGACTTAAACCGCGAGTTATTTCAGACCAAGTCGTGCGTCATTTGGATGATCACCAGTGCATGTTGATCAACCGCATGCGTCACGGAAACCTGTTGTTGGCGGGACAAACGCTGTTCGTGCTGGAATGCGAACCAGCCGGTTACGCCGCCTTAGCAGCCAACGAAGCTGAAAAGGCAGCGGGCATCAATATTTTGGAAGTGCGCGCTGTTGGCAGTTTCGGACGCGTGTACATTGGCGGCGAAGAAAAAGACATTGAAGTGGCGCGGCCGGCAGCTTTGGCCGCGCTCGAATCAATCAATGGCAGAATCCAAGATAAGTAGCGAGTCACATAACCCACTGACCGGAGGATGAAGAAATGGCAGACGCCTTAGGAATGATCGAATGCCGGAGTTTTGCGGCTACCGTTGAAGCGGCTGACGCGATGGTTAAAGCGGCGCGAGTCGACTTGGTCGGATACGAAAAAACTGGTGGTGGCTACACGACGGCTATTGTCCGCGGCGACGTGGCAGCGGTCAAAGCGGCTTGCGACGCCGGTCAAACAGCAGCCACCCGCGTTGGTGAAGTGGTGTCGGTGCACGTCATCGCACGACCACATGCCAATGTTGATACGGTGATCCCACTCGGTCGCCAGGCTGAAGGCTAGTTGCTATGAACCTAGCTCAAGTCCTGGGGCGGGTGGTCGCCTCACAAAAGGAATCCAGTCTCAACGGCTTGAAGTTGCTCATACTCGGCATTGCCGGTCCGGATGGCAAACAGACTGGTGCCTCGGTGGTGGCCGTCGATGCCGTGGGTGCCGGCGAAGGAGAGTACGTGCTCTATGCTTCGGGCTCCTCAGCACGGCAAACGGCAGTTACCGAAGGCAAGCCGGTTGACGCGGTCGTTATGGCCATTGTTGACAGCTGGGACATCAATGGCAAAGAGAGCTATAAGAAAGGTCGTGACTGATGCGCCGATTAACTGACCATCAAGTTGATCGCATCGCGCGCGAACTCGCGGGGCGTGTTGGTGGCGAGACCCGTTCTTTGCCGAGGGCGGCGCAGGCGGGGCCGGCTGTCATGGCGCGCCCGAATGTGATGGCGCGCCCTGGCGAAAATGACGGAGTCTTTGAAACCGTTGACAGTTGCGTGGCCGCTGCGCGCACAGCGTTTGAAGACTTGAACGGTTTGACTCTTGCCAAACGCGTCGAAATTATCGCGTCCATCAGACAAAGCATGTTGCAGTCAGGCGATGAACTCGCGCGCATGGCTTGGCAAGAAACAGGTCTTGGCCGCTACGAAGACAAGGTCATAAAAAACAAACTGGTTGCCGAAAAGACGCCGGGTACGGAATCTCTGCGTCCAGAAACGACCACCGGCGATCACGGACTAACCCTCATGGAGTGGGCGCCTTTCGGTGTGATCGGTGCCATCACGCCGACCACCAATCCCACCAGCACGATCATTTGCAACGTCATCGGCATGTTGTCAGCGGGCAACAGTGTGGTCTTCAATGTGCACCCGGGCGCAGCAGCTTGTTCCATGGCCACCGTCCGATTGCTTAACCAAGCGGTTATGAGTGTTGGCGGGCCGGCGAATTTGGTCACTGCGGTGTCCAAGCCGACAATCGAATCAGCGACCGAGTTGATGCATCACAAAGGCATCAACTTATTGGTCGTTACTGGTGGCCCTGGCGTGGTCAAAGCTGCCATGAAATCCGGCAAACGTTCGGTCAGCGCGGGCCCCGGCAACCCACCGGTCGTGGTGGATGAAACGGCGGACATCGCTCAAGCTGGGCGCGATATCGTCATCGGCGCCAGCTTCGACAACAACGTGATATGCGTTGACGAAAAACAGGTTTTTGTGGTCTCAAGTGTGGCCGACGAATTGTTCAAACAGATGCGCGCCAACGGTGCCTATTTGGTCGACCAAGCAGAGCTCCGCCGCCTCGAAAAAATCGTATTTGAAAAGATCCGCGGACCTCGCACGCATGCCGTGATCAACAAAAAGTGGGTCGGTAAAAACGCCGATAAAATCCTAGCAGAAATCGGCGTGAGGGTAGGACCAGAAGTGCGCTTGGTCATCGCCGACGTGCCCGAAGATCATCCCTTGGTGTGGTCCGAACAACTCATGCCTGTGTTGCCCGTAGTGAGAGTGCCCGACGTGAACAAAGCGATCGCCCTCGCCAAAGAATCCGAATACGGTTTTGGTCATTCAGCCAGCATGCATTCGCGCAACATCGACAACCTCAGCCGCATGGCTCGCACCATCAACACCAGCATCTTCGTTAAGAACGGGCCTATTGTTGCCGGGCTCGGCGCTGGCGGCGAAGGCTACACCAGTTTCACGATCGCCAGCCCAACCGGGGAAGGATTGACCACAGCGGTCAGTTTCTCTCGCCGTCGCCGTTGTGTGATGGTCGACCACTTTAGGATCGTTTGAGCATGAACACGGCACTGGCCCTTTTGGAATTCACCTCGTTGGCGACCGGCATGCAAGCGGTTGATCAGATGCTCAAGCAATCACCTATTGCGGTGCTGCGTTGCGGATCTGTCCATCCAGGACGTTACTTAGCACTAGTCGGTGGTACCGTTGCCAGCACCGAAGAGGCCCACACCGTGGGCGTCGCCCTGGGATGTGGCGTCGATAAACTGGTGGACGAAGTGCTTTTGCCAAGCCCGCACCCGCAATTGCGAGCGGCGGTCCTGGGCGAACGCACTGACCCGGCCGGCGATGCGGTGGGAGTGTGCGAAATCAGCACCTCGCCCGGATTGTTGCGGGCCATTGATCACGTCTTGAAGTCGGTTCCGGTCAATCTGGTAGAAATCAGGTTGGCCGATGATTTGGGTGGTCATGCTTTGGCGATTTTTGATGGCCTCTTGCCGGATGTGCAAGAAGGTTTGGAATTGGTTTCGTCCCACCTTGGATCGTCAGCGCGGCTACTGGGGTCTGCGTTGATGCCCAGGGTGGACGAAACCCTTCGTCATGTATTGGGCACCGGTACTCGTTTTTCCACCTGCGAAAATCAAACGCCTCTTGGGGCCGAAACCTTGGCCACGGAGGTCTGATTGGTGTTCCTCGGTAAAGTGATCGGACGCCTGGTTCCCGCTATAGTCTACGATGGAATGCGTGGCATGCCTTTGTTATGGGTACAACCTCTGGACAAACACCAGAAACCCAACGGCACCGCGTTCGTCTGCGTTGATGGCACCCACATGGCCGGTCAAGACGAACTCATCTATTGGGAGGCTAGCCGCGAAGCCGCGTTGACTCTCGAACCATCCTTTGTGCCAGTCGACCACGCGATCGTCGGCATTGTTGACGATTTACAACTCGATGAGATGGCGGGCAAATTATGATTTTAGCCCGTGTCGCCGGTCGCATTGTTTCCACTATTCATCATAAAGATATGACTGGCCGAACTCTATTGATCTTGGATAAATTGGACCACAAGGGCGAGCCCACAGGCAAGGACGTGATCGCCATAGATACCGTGGGAGCGGGGTACGGCGAAACGGTGATTATGCTGGACGAAGGCAATGGCGCGAGGCAGATCTTGGGCGGTAACAACCTGCCGATTCGCTCAGTTGTTGTCGGGATCGTTGATGATTTTTCTTAGGTAACCC
>JBLIOK010000184.1:0-5640 GCA_047639735.1 Candidatus Krumholzibacteriia bacterium
TTTGGCAACACCTTCAGCGGTATTCAACCCGCCATCCTCTTCGGTACATGTGTTCATTACCTTGATTTCACCATCAGGTGTCAGCGTATATTCCGCCGTCGTACCGCTCACACAGTTTTTCTGAAATCGATTCGGTATTTTGGCAACTTCGTACCAAAGCCCGGCATACTTGGTGATATCTACGCTGTCCACCGTTTTCATCGGCGGCGGCTCTTGGGCCATGGCGGGAATGTTCACCACGTTCAAGAGTGCGAACAAAGGCGCTGCCATCATCATCGCGGCCCAGTTTGTACGCTGTTTCATTTTTCAGTCCTTATTTGTGGCACCGCTTGCACGAAGTCGATCTCCAAAGAAAATGGGCCCGGCATTTCACCGGTCACTAGGAATCCAACCTGGCGTATCCTGTCTGGATTGAGTTTCGCCACATCGTCAAGTATTCGCCCCCGCCATGTTGGCTGGAATTGATCAAATTCAATCACAATGGTTTCCCAAACACCACCTTGAGTTTCAAAAATCGATCGGTAAGCGCCACCATCGAGCAGATTATCGATTCTCAGGCGCAATTGGTACTTGCGGCCGTCGCCTTTGACACGAATTTTGAGGCCCGAATAGCTTGAAAGATTCTGCGCGATCGCCATTGTCCGCACCGACGCGAAGCCGCCGTTATTTTCCAAGGAGAGTTCACCTGAAAAGGTCCCACTCTCTTGCTCAGTTAGGCGCAAACTGCTCTCTGACAAACCACCCATAACGCCATCGTTCACCACTAGCCATTGCGCATCTGACTTGAATGAAACAACATCAACGGGGTCTTGAGGCGCAGGCGCATCGGAGGCCAACACGCCAAAAGGAATGGCCGAAGCCAAAAGCAAGATAGAACGGCTACGTTTAGACATAGTTGGCTCCCTTAACGGCAGAAAAACAGGAACGGCAAAGTTAACATTTTGTAAAGACCCCGGCTGGGCGGCGGTCGCTCTTTTACAGAGTCCGCTCGCCAAGCCGGGTTGATCCCAACTAGTCTGGCATCACTTGTGCCGTTTGCCATGGGAAGCCGGTCACATCAACGAGCATCAAACGGAAGGTTTCGCTCCCGACGACGCCAGTCAAGCTACCTGTCGCTATCGCAAAGGCCTTTTGCCCACTACTGAGAGTGAGGCCAAAAGTCGCGGCAGGTGTCGTCGTGCCCGTGGAGGCAACACCTATGGTGAAGGTGTCCGCTGGAAGCACCAGGCCGCCAGCAGGCGAAGCGTCGCCGAAGGAAAGGTTGCTGTAGTCCGCGACTGGGGTGAAAACCGCCCCATCCCAGAGTCCCACGTCGACCGGAGGGGCGTCGGGCGATGCGTGGACAACCCGAACAAGCGGCGACGCTGATTCACCGAAACCATCTGCGTAAGGCAAAACCGTAAACGCTTCTGTTGCTCCGCCAACAAAACCAGAGGCGATGGCCAAGTAACGTTCGCCCGCAGCCAAAGCAGGTGTGTCAACGGTAGCAGCAACGGCGCCACTCGAGTTCACGATAATATCCAGACTATAGGCGCCAGCAGGCACCTGAACAGCGGCAGAAAGTTCACTGAAATCCAGGTTATTGATCAACTCAACACTGGTTCCAGCCACATTCACATTGACTGCTGGTGCGTCGGGCGATGCGTGCAAAACAAAGATTGTTGGGTTTTGCTTGATGAAACCAACGGTGCCATCTGGCCCGATTGCCAACAAACCAAATCCCATTTCATCACGAGGCAATTCCCCCAACAAACCTGTTGCGATCACAATGATGTTCGCTTCGGGCAAGGCTGGAGTTTGGAAGGCAGTGACACGGCCCAAAGGCGAGCCAGCCCAGATGTCAAGATCCAACGGAGTGCCAGCAGGTAACGCAACACCGGCAGCGCCTGTGTCAGCCCAGCGTTCGAAATCAGGGACTTCCGGCGTGCCGCCATTTCCCACATCGATGGAAACCGTCGGCGCATCGGCCGAAGCGTGGATGATCCGGACGGCAGCGTTGCCGGCACCGGGATCAGTCCAATCTTCAACTAACGGAATGACGCGGAAGGTGGCTTCAGCATCGGCGCTGCCAAAGAGGCCCACCGCTGCGGCCGTGATAACAGCACCTTCAGGGATTACCAAATCTCCGGTTTCAAAAGCAATGGGAGAAGTTGGGGATGCACCGGCCGCCCTCAATTGGACATTGTAGACACCGGGTGCCAGGTCCAAATAAGGAGTTGTCGTTGTGTAGGCGAGATTCTGAACCAATGGCTCAGCCACACCTTCTGCGTATACATCAACGGCCGGTGCGTTGGGCGAGGCGTGCACGATGCGGAGCATCGCGCCCTTCCCCATTTCAGGGTCCACTCCAGTAACGGTATCGTCGTCGTCACTGCACCCGATTAATCCGAGTGCCAAAATGGACACTGCGACTGCGGTCACAAATAGCTTTGTGAAATTGTTCAACGTTTTCATGACTCTTCCTCGATCCCTCGTGTGTTCACTGTTTCTATCAGCGAATGAATTGATTAATTTCGTCTAGAGATCTGCCGGGATCAGAACCGTGTCGATGACATGGATCAGTCCGTTTTTTGCTTCGATATCTGCTTTGACAACTTTGGCATCGTTCAACCAAACGCCGTCTTTGACCTGGATCTTGACTTTCGACCCCTCAGCCGTTTTTGCTTCTTTGAGTTTGACGACTTGCTCGCTGCTCACTGCACCAGCAACGACGTGATAGAGCAGAACTTTTTTCAACTGCTCAGGATTTGCCAACAAATTCTCCACGGTTCCCTCGGGAAGTTTCGCAAATGCCTCGTCGGTTGGTGCAAAGACCGTGAACGGACCTTGCTCAGTGAGAGTTTCTTCTAGGCCAGCCGCTTTAACAGCTGCGACTAAAGTTGTGAAGCCAGCCGCTTCGGCTGTTCCAAAAATGGACATAGCCTCGACGGTTTTGGCGTCTGCTTCATGGGCTTCTGCTTCGTGAGCATGCCCCTTGTGAGCATCGTCCGCTTCTACGCCACAGCTGCCGCAATGAGCAGAAGCCGAGAGAGGAAGAGCGACCAGCAAAACAATTGCGACGGCCATTGAAGTTTTCAGGTGATTTTTCATAATTCGGGCCCCTTGACTTGTAGACTTGATTTTGTCCTCGGCTGGCCTGATTGCCAGCCCCTTTCGAACCCCTAACTTAACCAATTGTACACCCTGTGTCAATATATAATTATACATAAGCTGTACAAAACAACAGGGCGCACAAAACTTGACTTCAAATTACGCTAATTTATTGCAATATAATTAGATAGAGGCGAGAACGCTGTTCAAGCTGCCGGTGCCTGCCACCACTCGAGCCTGGATCTCTTTCAAAACCATGTCGTAACTAGCAGCCCCCTTGCCACCAACAATGACAGGAAAGTCCGGTCCCACTAATTCGCGTAAAACTCGGAGCTGAGCCCCCACACCTGGATCGGCCGTGGGAAAGACAAGACTAAGCATCACAGCCCTAGCGCCCCGTTTAGCAGCGACAGCCGCAATTTCTTCGGCTGGCAAATTCGCCCCCAAGTACAGCACATCCCAACCTGACTCATAGGCTTGCGACGTCGCCAAGAGCGCACCAATCTCATGGACTTGGCCAGCAGGCGTCGCCACCACCACCAATGGCGCCCCTGGCATCACCTGGTACCTAGAATTTATGGCGACCAGAAACGCCGTGACGACAGTACTGGCCATGTGCTCATTTGAAATCCGCAGACTGCCCGATCGCCAACCAGCGCCGATGTATTCCATCAGGGGAACCAGTATATCACGCCGCAACACTGGTTTACTCAAATGCAGCAATGCCCCCTCAAGGACATTTTTCAATCCTTTGTCGTCTAATTTCTCTACTGCCGTCTTCGCATCCAAGAGAATGCGGGCATTGTCACTAGGAGCCTGAAAAACTTGTGGGGCGGGATTGACCTCAGCCGCCTGGCTTTCGGCTGCTAATTTCTTCAAATCCGCTATGCTTAAAGTCGCTACATCACCGATGCGATGGCCGGCATTGGTGAGCAACTGCAAATAGGACAGTTTTTCCAGGTCTTTGTCGGTATAGAGGCGGCGTCCCGTATCAGTGCGAGATGGACTTACTGCTCCATACCGGCGTTCCCAAGCACGTAAAACGAGTTGGGTCAACCCAGTACGCCGGGAAATGACAGCGATGGAATGCCTCGCGTCGCTCGAAACCGATTCATCTTTACCAACTGACTTCAATTTACTCTCCCATCTCTTCTACATGATAATGATGTATAACAATATGGTGCCTGTACAGCGTTTGTCTACTTTAATTTCACATCCGAGGAATTATACCGGCTATCGGCCGCGGTCGCTATCCAATGCTCTCAACAAAGGGCGCACCTGCTGTCGTTTCATTTTATTGAGAGGCGAATTCGACTTTATAAGAAGTGGACCGGAACAACGAACGCCATTAGCCCTGCCTCAACTGGAAGAGCACGAGGCGAGCCACTCATTTGGACCAGTGAGAGCACTCTATCGAAAACTTATATTCGATTTAAAATATCTTGGATTGATTCCAATTTGGGCCCGTGTGCGGGCCCCATCAATAATTATTCTTTTCCAATATCCTCGGCCAGTCCAACACAAGATTACAGAACTTTGGAGCCGACACCGACTGGCTATTGATGAGAAAGAACCGCTCTCCATCAGCGGCAACCGACCAAAATATGTTCTCCAACACGGGTGACCCCACGTCAAACAACTGCTCTGGCTGTCCGACCGACATCCGGTTGCCATTGGGCGTCATCGAGACAGCGGTGAGAGAGCCTGACTCTTCGTGAAAAATCAATTCGCTGCCATCTTTGGTCCACTTGTGCCATGTGCCCGACGTCGTTGAAACCTGGGTGATAGGCGCCATCTCAGGCCATGGTGCTACATACACCTGCCATCGACCGGATTCCTCTGAACCGAAAGACAACCACTTTTCATCGGGCGAAAGCTGGCAGATGGCATCCTGTTCAGCTGTTTTTCTCAGCATTCGGGGCTCAGCTTCCCCGCTCAATTCAGTACTCCACAGGTCGTAGGCCGACCCACCGGGTGCCCTCGCATAGAATATTGTATTGCCATCGTCAGACACGTCCCACAGTCGCAAATTCTCACCATTGCTAAACACCTTATGCGGTGCTTCAGGACTGCCAATCCCCTTGTAATAAACCGCCTGATCGCCTTCCCTATCTGACACGAAGTAAATACCTTGGCTGTCATGTCCCCATACCATGTCCCCATCGTCGCCCGCATCGACGGTAAATCGCGTCCGAAAATTTCGCTCTAAATCCACGACCCAGATGTCCCACGTTCCCGAAGTTTCAGAGGTGATGCTCACCGCCGCACTCCGGCCATCCGGCGAAAGCGCCACCAGGTCGTAGCTCGCCATGTCACCGACCTCTTCCAGGCCGCTGCCGTTGCGGTCGCGCCAGGTGAGATAAGAATCCCCAGCAGTTTCCCCCTTCAGATAGGCCAACTCTCCGTTTTCCGAGGCCGAAAATACACACTTGGATGCCCCTGGAATCGTCATGACATCTTCGACGAGGGGAAACGGTGAGCCGCTCAATTGCCCGGTATCCGGGTCAAATGGTTGAGCAACCAGGTCGCCATGATTCACCATCAACAGTT
>JBLIOK010000185.1:0-5609 GCA_047639735.1 Candidatus Krumholzibacteriia bacterium
GACAAGTTTTTGGTGCCCTAAGAATCTGATTTCTGGGGCTTTGAAGTGTTTTTGGCAGCGGATTTTTCAGAGGTTGACGACTTTTCAGTGCTTTTGCTGCGCGAGTCGTTGACGTAAAAACCGGCGCCTTTGAAATGAACGCCTAGGCCGCCGCTGATCAAGCGCTCAACTTTGCCTCGGCACTCTGGGCAGCGTTGGCGTTTTGGCGCCGAGACGGGCTTGAATTCTTCGCAGACATGTCCGCAGCGCGTGCATTCGTATTCGTATGTGGGCACGTTCGGAGCCTTTGATTAAGGATTGATTAAGGATTGATTAAGGATTGATTAAGAATTGCTTGAAGATGCTAAAAGAACATTAAAACAAGCGATTCGATAGGGACGTTTTCGATAACATTGTTAATATGGTGGAAATTTGTAGTTGGCGCCAGAGAGTATCTGGGACCGAACACGTTTCAAATTAAGGAGAAATAGCATGAAAGTCGCAATCAACGGATTTGGGCGCATCGGTAGAATTGTTTTCCGCTTGTTACAGGAACGCAAAGATTTGACGGTAGTGGCGATCAATGACATTACAGACAATGAGGCTCTTGCCTACTTGTTGCGCCACGACACTGTTTTGGGTCATTTTAAGGGACGTGCTGAAATCGTCGACGGCGATCTGGTCACTGACCAAGGCACAGTGCGCATGACTTCGGAGCGAAATCCTCGTGATTTGCCTTGGGCTGAGATGGGTGTCGATTTTGTGGTGGAGTCGACTGGAGTCTTTCGCGAACGCGCCCAAATTGCCCAACACCTTGAAGCCGGTGCTAAAAAGGTGTTGTTGACGGTGCCAGCCAAAGATGAAATCGACGCGACCATCGTCTTGGGTGTGAATAATGACGATTTGCGCCCAGAGCATCAAATCGTTTCGAATGCCTCTTGCACCACGAACTGTTTGGCGCCTATGGCCGCGGTTTTGGATCGTGAATTCGGCATTACATCGGGTCAGATGACGACGATTCACGCCTACACCGGTGATCAACGCCTGATCGACACACCGCACAGCGATTGGCGCCGGGCACGAGCAGCGGCCGAAAATATTATTCCGACCACGACGGGCGCCGCGTCGGCCGTGGGCAAAGTTTTGCCAAAATTGGATGGCAAGCTCGATGGTATCGCCGTGCGAGTTCCCGTGCCGTGCGGCTCAATGGTAGATTTGGTGACCGTCATGGACCGGGACATCAC
Organism: Candidatus Krumholzibacteriia bacterium; assembly: GCA_047639735.1. Classification (GTDB taxonomy): domain Bacteria; phylum Krumholzibacteriota; class Krumholzibacteriia; order LZORAL124-64-63; family LZORAL124-64-63; genus JAGRNP01. Next base: position 1,224 of record JBLIOK010000185.1, read on the forward strand.
TGCCGAGGAGGTCAATGACGCCATGAGGGCTGCTGCTGAGTCAGACCAAATGCGGGGAATCATGAGCTATGCGCTCGATCCTATGGTTTCTTCGGATGTGATTGGTGACAGCCATTCTTGCGTTTTTGATCCCGATTTGACTGCTGTGTCCAATGGCAATCTGCTCAAAACGGTAGGTTGGTATGACAACGAAAGCGGTTACTCGAGTCGTGTATGCGATTTGCTGGAGTTGATGGCTAAAGTCGGCTGATCGGCAATGTTAGCGGTATTTGTCAGAGACCCCTATTATTTGGTATAATAGGGGTCTCTTTGTCTATGCGATTCGGCCGAACCCTAAGGAGCCGCTTTGAGCGCAAATTGCGAATACCAGGTGGGCAGTGTGGTCGCCAGAACCTTGCTGATTGTGAGCTGTTTGACCTTGGTGCCCAGCCTTGTTGAGGCCGCCGGCCATGCCGTTCCTTTGACATTGTCCGGTGAGGTTTCGCCTTGGACAAACGAACACAGCACAAAGCACCATCGTATTCTCGAAGCTGAAACCAAAGCTCGGCGAATGATGCAAAAGGAATTTCAACTGATCCAGGCCAGCAAGGCCTCTCCTTTGTTGGATCTGTATGATGTGCAGTTTTACGATTTGGATTTGGATTTTCAGCCCGGCATTACGCGCCTCGACGGCACGGTCCTGATCAGAGCTGAAGTACTGGCTACCAGTATGAACACGATGGTGCTCAACCTGGACTTGAATATGTACATTCCAGAAGCCCGCAGCGACGGTGTGATCGTGACCTATTCGCGCAGTGCCGATGTGCTGACGGTGAACCTCGACCGCACTTATTTGCAGGGCGAAATATTGTCAGTTGAGATCGAATACTATGGGAATCCAAGCGGCGCTGGTTTTGGCTGGGCCAGCTATAATTCTGAGCCGTTGATCTGGACCTTGAGCGAACCTTATGGCGCTCGCGAATGGTGGCCGTGTAAAGACTTGAACACGGACAAGGCCGACTCGGTCTCCTTGCACGTTACGGTTCCTGAAAATTTGGTGGTCGCGAGTAACGGCAGCCTTGAACAAATCACGGTGCCCTCGATAGGCAAAAAGACTTATCACTGGACCGAGCGCTATGCCATCGCGCCTTATCTCGTTTCGGTGACAGCCCACCCTTATGCGGTTTTTTATGACGAGTATGTTTCCGCTGCGAATGACACGATGCCTCTAGAATATTATGTGGTGCAAGATCGCTTGGCGCAGTCGATGGCGGCGTATGCTGTGGTGCCAGAGATGATCACGGCGTTCGCTGGTTTGTTTGGTGAATATCCGTTTTTGAACGAGAAATACGGCCACGCTCATTTCCTGTGGGGCGGCGGAATGGAACACCAGACTTGCTCCAGCATGACCCTGTATAATTATAGCTCCGGGTTGATTGCGCACGAACTTGCGCACCAGTGGTTCGGGAATATGATCACCTGTGCAGATTTTGGACATATCTGGATCAACGAGGGCTGGGCCACTTGGAGCGAGGCCTACTGGCGCGAACAAAACGAGGGTATTGCGGCCTACCACGATGAAATGGACGAAGCGCGATACATGGGGCCGGGCACCATCTTTGTGGAAGATCCGAATAATTTTAATTCCATATTTAACTATTCCTTGAGCTACCAAAAAGCAAGTTGGGTGCCTCACATGTTGCGTCATGTGGTTGGCGAGACCGATTTTCTGGCCGGGATTGCTGAGCTACGATCTGAACGAGGATTCGCGGGGGCGACAACCGAAGATTTGCAGGCTGCCTTTGAGGTAGCTTCGGGTAAAGACCTTTCGGCATTCTTTCAACAATGGATATACGGCGAATATTTTCCCGCTTACCGCTTAGCTTGGAACACGGCACCTGACGGTGGACAATCGCAGGTTAATATCAAAGTCGATCAAATCCAGGGGAACACTGGCCTATTCACGATGCCATTGGATGTGCGGGTGACGACAGACCTGGGCATGGTTGATTTTGTGATCCAGAATAGCGAGGCCGAAGAGTGGTACGATTTTTCGGTGACGGGAGTCGTGTTGAATGTCGAGTTGGACCCTGACAATTGGGTTTTGCGCACGGTTGAGGGTGGTGGCGTGAGTGCCGTTGATGAGCTGGTGGATGCAAGGACTTCTCTACAAGGTAACGCGCCGAATCCTTTCAATCCCACGACGATGATAAGTTACCGTTTGGGAGTCGAAGGAGATGCTCGCCTAGAAATATTTGATATCGCCGGACGCTTTGTGAAAAGTTTGGTTGCTGAATCGTTGCCGGCGGGTGATCATCAAACCCGTTGGAATGGGAACGATGAGGCTGGTCGTTCCGTTGCCTCAGGCACGTACTTTGCGCGCTTGCAAAGTGGGGGACTCCAATATGTGCAGTCGATGGTGTTAGTGCGGTAGCGATATCGATCGGCGTTGATCTGCAACGGAGACCAAATAATGATATATCTATTGGCCGCTTCTCTTTTGTGGGCCTTCTCATTCGGATTGATCAAAACGCAGCTGGCCGGGCTTGACCCGGTAACGGTGGCTTGCGCTCGTCTCTTGTTAGCTTCGATTATTTTCCTGCCTTGGCTTTGTCGAGATCAAATCCGTCGCGATTTGATCCCTCGAGCCATGGGCCTGGGCGTTATCCAATTCGGATTGATGTACGTGTTTTACATCACCAGTTACACGTGGCTGGATGCTTGGCAGGTCGCTCTTTTTACGATCTTTACCCCGCTCTATGTGGTTTTGTTAGCTGACGCGAATCAGGACCGTTTTCATGCCAAACATTTGATCGCCGCAATCGTGGCTGTCGTTGGTGCGGCGTTCGTGAACTGGAGCAGCCCTTTAGGTGCCGACTGGCGTGGTGTGCTGGTCTTGCAGGCGGCGAATATCTGCTTTGCTTGGGGGCAACTTCGGTTTGGGGCCTTGCGTCGCGATGCCGGTGGTCGGGATGCGGCCTTGGTGGGGTGGATGACTTTGGGTGCCTTCATAATGACATTTCTGACTATCCTCGTGCGTAGTCCGGGCGATATAGACGCGGTATTAGATTGGCAGCCGACGGCATTGTGGTCAATTTTATATTTGGGAGTGGTTCCCACAGGACTGGGATTCTACCTCTGGAATCGAGGCGCGGCCAGAACCCCGGATGGACTCTTGGCGGTGGCCAACAATCTCAAAGTGCCCCTGGCAGTGATCGTTTCGTGGACTGTCTTTGGCGAAGAAGCGATGTCTGTTCGGCTTGTGTTGGGGCTCGCTGTGATCGTAGTGGGACTGTGGTGGGTTCGGCCGAAGGCTGTCGCAAGCTGAAGCACGATTTCCGTCACGGCTCGTCATCGACGAGGAAAAAGAGTTCTTCGACGGTGACTTGCAGCGATTTGGCCAACCTCAGAGCCAATAATGTCGATGGCGTGAAGATTTGGTTTTCGACAGTATTGATGGTTTTGCGCGAGACCCCAACCGATGCGGCCAAATCCGCTTGGGTAAGGTTATGCCGAGCGCGCAATTCTTTTAGTCGATTGCCCAGCAAGTTGCTAGCCCCGCCCACTATTCGGCTCCCAGATCGTTATTGTGCTCCAACCGTGCAAAGGTCAATATGGGGACGATGACACCGGTGATTGCAATCAGCTTGAGCCCATAAATGGTGTAGCCTTCAATTATTGAGGCTGCGGCGATGAGCAACATGATGCCAATCATGGTGATGGCGTAGCCAAGTCCGAATGATTGGGCGCGATTGTGGCAGGTGAGCTCGTCGTTGAGGGGGCCACAGGCTGACGCTTTCTTGACCTGTGAGTTGAATCGAGCATAGAAGAAGGATGCGGCCACCCAGGCCAATGCGCCTAGCGTGGTGGTGATTTGGGCAATTTTGAGGCGTGTACCGCCTTGAGGCTCCAAAATGTCGGTGGCGAGCCAAGAAAGTTGCCATATCCCGAAGGCAATTGCGGCGTAAACCATGGCTCTGATCCGCATTTGGATCAATCTGTCTGTCTCGTTCATTTCTGTGCTCCTGGGCGGTATCCGAAGATTTAGAATATCAATACTGGTAACCTTTGGGTTACTTTGTGATAAGTTTACGTTACTGTCAAGTGAAAATCTTGGCCTAATGGATGAGGCAGTAGGAGCGAAATGAGCATTTCGGTCATTTATGAAGACAATCACCTTCTGGTTTTGGACAAGCCCGCCGGTCTTCTTGCCCAAGGCGATCATTCTGGCGCCGAGACAGTTGTCGATGTGGCGGCGGCCTATTTAAAACAAAAATATTCGAAACCTGGCAATGTGTATGTCGGCTTGGTGCATAGACTTGACCGCAATGTAAGCGGTGTTATGGTTATTGCTAGGACGAGCAAAGCGGCGGCGCGTTTGAGTGAGCAATTTCGTACGAAGGCCGT
>JBLIOK010000186.1:0-5608 GCA_047639735.1 Candidatus Krumholzibacteriia bacterium
CGTGTTTTATTCCCTCTCCCGCAAGGCTTCGGCCTTGTCTCGGGACCGGTGCCTGGGTAGCTCAGTCGGTAGAGCACATGATTGAAAATCCTGGTGTCGGCGGTTCGATTCCGCCCCCAGGCACCACAACATATTTTTGCATGAGATTGAGGAGCTGGTGTAGCTCAGTTGGTAGAGCATCTCACTCGTAATGAGAAGGTCTGCGGTTCGACTCCGCACACCAGCTCCACGAAAATACCGAGGCTCCACGAATATACCGCGGCTCCACAAAAACACCGAGGCGCCACGACAATACGGAAGCTCCCGATCATACGAGCGAAGTACGTAGTCAGCGACAGAACGCTTGTAGGCTTGCCAATCGGCAAGCCTTTTTTGATATTCGGCGCGATTGCTCGTTGTCGCAGCGGCGGCTGATTGGTACAATAGATTCAAGTGAGAACAATATCTGCAATTGAGGAGTCCATCTTGCCCTTGCGAGTCAGCATTTCAGGAATTAGAGGCGTTATCGGCGATGGTCTCGATGCGGTGACCGTCGCCCGTTGGGCTGCTGCCTACGGTGCCTGGTTACCAGATGGTCCGGTTGTGGTAGGGCGCGATACCCGCGTCTCTGGCCCGATGGTTTTTGACGCAGTGGCTGCCGCATTGGCGTCGACCGGTCATGATGTCTGGGACATCGGCATTGCCACGACTCCGACCACAGAAATTGCGGTGCAGGAAAGCAACGCGGTCGGTGGCATCATCATCACGGCCAGTCACAATCCACAGCAATGGAATGCGCTCAAGTTTTTGCAAGGCAATGGACTTTTTCTGACCGCGGCGCATAATCGCGAAGTTCGCGAGAAATATGAAGACGGCAGCGGGCATGTGGCATTTGATGCCCTTGGCGTTGTGACCGAACGCACCGGCTCAGACGACGAACACCTCGCGGCCATCGCCAAGTTGCCCTGGCTCGACATTGAGAAAATACGCAGTGCAAACTTGCACTGTGTGGTTGATGCCGTAGAAGGCGCGGGCGGCAGTATCGTCCCCAGATTACTAGAACTCCTGGGTGTTAAATGCACGCCACTGTATTGTGAGATGTCGGGCAAGTTTCCTCATGATCCCGAACCAACTCCGGCTCACTTGAAGGACCTTTCAGCCGAGGTGAAAAACGTCGGGGCTGATTTGGGCTTTGCCGTTGATCCCGATGTGGATCGGCTCGCTTTGGTTGACGAAAACGGCCGCGCGCTCAGCGAAGAGTACACCTTGGCCTTGGCCATGGACTTCCTGCTCGCCAAAACGCCAGGTCCAGTGGCCGTCAATTTGTCGACCACAGGGTTGATCGAAAAGGTTGCCCAGAAACACGGTTGCCACACGTTCCGCACCCCAGTGGGAGAGGCGAACGTGGTCGAAGCCATTTTGGCTGAAAATTGTATTCTGGGCGGCGAGGGCAATGGTGGAGTGATCTATCCGACCATCCATGCCGGGCGCGATGCCCTGGTTGGTATCGCCATGATTGCCCAATCTTTGGCCGAAAGCGGCGATTCACTGGGGAAAATGGCAGATGCACTGCCTCCGGTGGTTATGGTCAAAACCAAGGTGAGCAGCGATGAAATACCCTCAGGAGAGGCTTTATCTGCTAAACTTGCTACCTTAGGCGAGGGAGAAATCGACAGTCGAGACGGGCTGAAGTGGATTGGTAAAGAAGGATGGGTGCATGTGCGCTCTTCGAACACCGAACCGGTCGTCCGTATCATCGCCGAGGCTCAAGATGAAGCCTCTGCTGTCGATATGATCAATAAGGTCAAGGGTTAAGGGCTGATCCGCGTTAAGCGAGATCGGCACTACTATTTAATAAGGAGCACCACATGTGTGGAATCGTTGGCGTCGTCGGCACGGCTGACGCACCGTCTATTCTTCTTGAAGGATTGAAACGTTTGGAGTACCGCGGCTATGACAGCGCGGGGATTGCTATCCAAGGCGCCTCTGAACAAATCGTCTTTAAGGAGAAAGGCAAGATCCGCAATTTGGAAGCGGCCATCGATTGGGATGTGCTCAAAGGCACGTGCGGTATCGGGCACACGCGCTGGGCGACTCATGGAGCGCCCAATAAAGTGAATGCGCATCCGCATCAGGCTGGCAAATTAGCTTTGGTGCACAATGGCATCATCGAGAACTACAAAGCCTTGCAAGTTCAGTTGTCGAAAAAAGGCCATACTTTTGATTCAGATACGGATACTGAAGTTCTGGCCCATTTGGTTGAAGATTTTTATGAAGGCGATTTGGTGCACGCTGTACAAAAGGCGTTGGGCGTTGTTGAAGGCGCCTTCGGCGTTGCTGTGACCCACATGGATGAACCGGACTTGATTGTCGGCGCGCGCCGGGGCAGCCCCTTGGTGGTCGGCGTTGGCGAGGGCGTTAATTACTTGGCCAGCGACGTGGCGGCGATTATGGGGCACACACGTCAGGTTATTTATCTCGATGATGGTGAAATGGTAACTCTGCGTCCTGAGGGCATCACGACCACCAATATCCGCAATGAAGCTGTTACCAAAGAAATTCAAGAAATCACCTGGGATTTGGATCAGATCCAAAAAGGTGGCTACGAGCACTTCATGCTCAAAGAAATTTTCGAACAACCACAAACCATTCGGGATTCGTTCCGCGGTCGTGTGTTGCCCGAAAGCGGCGATGTCAAACTCGGCGGCATCGAGCTCAACGATTGGGAACTGCGCAACATCCGCCGCATCATCATTATAGCTTGCGGCACCTCTTGGCACGCCGGCCTAGTGGGCGAATATCTGTTGGAAGAGTACGCCGGTATTCCGGTTGAAGTTGAGTACGCCTCTGAATTCCGTTACCGCTCGCCGGTCTTGGAGCCGGGCACATTGTGCCTCGTGATCAGCCAAAGTGGCGAGACGATCGACACCTTGGAAGCCATGCGCGAAGCCAAGCGCAAGGGCGCGAAAATTCTGGGCATCACTAACGTGGTGGGCTCGACGATTGCGCGCGAAAGCGAGTGTGGCGTCTACATTCATGCGGGCCCTGAAATCGGTGTGGCCTCGACCAAAGCGTTCACGAGCCAGGTGACGATCCTGGCTTTGATGACGATTTTGTTCGGACGGCGCGGGCCGCTCAGCGCCGACCGCGGTGCTCAATTGATCAATGAATTAGAACGTTTGCCGTCCTTGGTTCAAAAAGTATTGGACCAGTCGGATGCCATCAAAGAAATCGCCAAGGTTTACGCGAATCATCGCAATGCCCTTTATCTGGGCCGCGGCGTGAATTTCCCGATTGCTTTAGAAGGCGCGCTGAAGTTGAAAGAAATCAGCTATATCCATGCCGAAGGATATCCGGCGGCTGAAATGAAGCACGGTCCTATAGCCCTGATTGACCCTGATATGCCAGTGGTCGTGATCGCGACTAAAGACGGCAGCTACGACAAGATCGTTGGTAATGTGCAAGAGGTGCGGGCGCGTGACGCGAAGATCATTTCCATCGTCACGGAAGGCGATACGGCCATTGCTGAATTGAGCGATCATGTGATCACCATCCCGCCGGTGATGAATTTCTGGACGCCGCTCTTGTCAGTGATACCATTGCAACTGTTGGCCTACCACATCGCTGTTTTGCGGAAGACTGATGTTGATCAGCCACGCAATTTGGCCAAGGCTGTGACTGTCGAATAGAACAGGTCGATCATTGCACGCATGATAGCCAGGCCGCGACAATATGTTGCGGCCTGGCTTGCGTTGCCATAGTCTGGGCCATGGTGATTACATTGTTTATTGAGGAGGCAAAAGAGTGAGTCGAAAAATTATTGCAACGGACGAGGCTCCGGGTGCTATTGGGCCGTACAGTCAAGCTAACGTGGCGGGTGGATTTTTGTTCACCGCGGGCCAGATCCCGTTGGACCCCAAGACCATGGAAGTCGTCGGCGAAACGGCGGCCGAGCAGACCCTGCAGGCTTTGAGCAACGCCCAAGCGATTCTTAAAGCCGCTGACTACCAATTGACTGATGTGGTCAAGGCTACGGTATTTATTCGTGACATGGGCGAATTCGCCAACATCAATGAGGTTTACGCCAAATTCTTTGCCAATGACCCACCTGCCCGCAGCGTGGTGGCTGTCCTCGGTTTGCCCAAAGATGTGCTGGTGGAAATCGAGCTGGTTGCTTATCGTTCCTAGTTGAATATGATGCCAATTTACTGGTGCTGAAGCGCTGCAGTATCTCTGCGGGAATGAGTGTCGTCTGGTGACGGCCGGGGACTTCAAATCCTTTTGTCGGGCGCGTTTACCGTCCGAGGTGGGTTCGATTCCCACACATTCCCGCCATTTTTTTAGCCATATGAGGGGGCGATAAATGAACGGCAACCGGTCTGAATCGCCCGCCTTTGATCACGCCCTCGTCATCGCGAATCCTTACTCCGGACATTCAAAAAAACGAACCGCTGGCAAACAAGCCTTGGCTTTGGTTGCGCCATTGGGTCGCCAATGCGAGTTGGCAACGACGACGGGCGTTGGGCACGCCACCGTGCTCGCTCAAGATTGGGCCGCGCGAGGAAATGATTTGGTGGTAGCGGTGGGGGGCGATGGGACCATTCACGAAGTGGCCAAAGGATTGGTGGGAACGTCTTGTGCCATGGCCGTGTTGCCCTCAGGAAGCGGCAATGATTTTGCAACGGGTGCCGGATGCGCAACCGTGGCTGAAAGTCTGCAGACCATTCGCACCGGTGAGAATGTGGCGATCGATGTGGCTGCTCTTGACGGGGAAGTGTTTATCAATTCTTGTGGATTGTTGACCAGTGGCTTGGTTTCGGACAGCGCGAGTAAACTGTGGCGCTGGTTAGGCTCTATGCGGTATACGTTGGCTGCTGCTCGTACTCTCTTTACCTATCGTGGGCAAGAAGTGAGTTGGAAAATCGAGCCAGAAGACAAGCCGGCTGTGAATCTGCGGGGGCGTTATTTACTAGCGGAAATTTGCAACGGTCCGTTGACCGGCGGCGGTTTTCAATTTGCACCAGACGCCAACTTCACCGACGGCCAATTGGATGCCGCCCTGATCACCCCGTTGAGTCCGTGGGCAGGATTAAAACTGGTGCCTGCCGCAACCACAGGCGAGGCCATCTCGCATCCAAATTTGACGATTGTGCGTGGCCAGAAAATCATTTTCGAATCTGCTCTGCCGATAGCCTATCATCTTGACGGCGAACCGGGGGAGCTCGCCGCCGGCCGCCATGAAATTACAGTGATGAAAGAGAAGCTTTTATTGAGATTGAGAACGGCAAATTGATGGCTTTTGATCTGCGATCACGCGTTTCGTTTCGATCGGCTCTGTTGGCGCTGCTGATGGTGACGATTTTGAGTGCGCCAGATGCCCGTGCTCAAAGCGAGGTGACTGCCGCGACCGTCGATTCTTTACTCGCAGAGTCAGACCTTCCTCAGCCGACTCCTCAAGCGATTGAAATTGAACCCGTCAATCTTTGGGACACCGGAATTGATGCGACAACCGCCGTTCTGATGACGCCTTTCTTTCCCGGTTGGGGGCAGCTTTACGCTGAAAACAGCTGGCATGCCGCCCTTGGTTTTGGCGCTGAAATGTATTTTTGGACCAATATGCTGGTCCGGG
>JBLIOK010000187.1:0-5600 GCA_047639735.1 Candidatus Krumholzibacteriia bacterium
GCATCTGTTGGGGGTAGGAACCGGCTTCGGAGCGGTGGGCGGCCAGCGCATAGCTGATAAGCCTCAGGTGCCAAGCGGCAGCATCGACATCGCGTGCGCTGATCACATTTTCGGATAGTTCGTTGCGAAATTCAACGATGCCCCAGTGTTCGGGCTCATGCATCGCAATTTCCCGTTGCGCCGACCAGGTCCAGTTGTCTTCGGGAAGCGATTTCTTGGATTCGGTGTTGAGCACCTTGGTGTACGCGCCGGAATCATTTTCGAGGTGCCATTGGACTCGTGAGAAATTGACGCGCCATTGGTCGCCATCTAGCGGGGGGCAAGCGCTGTCAGTTGTCTCGGCCAAAACGGCAAATGGGATCGCGATTTCGATGCTCCAGCCAACGTCTTGATCGGAGGGGTCATTGAGTGTGCCATTCAAATGAACAGCAGTTTTAAGACCAGGGATATCCCACGCATGAATGGCCGGGCCACCATCTCGGTAGGGCTTGATCAAGAGCAAATCCCAAACGGTGTTGAAGGCGTTGACTTCGATTTCGGTATAGAGATGGGAGTCGCCGTCGGGGTCGATAAAGACTTCAAAATCATTGTCGTAATAAATGACGCTGTCGCGTTCTTTCAAGGTCGCCCAAAGGTGAGGCTCTTCCATTTCGGCGGTGATATAGAAATATTCTTCATCCCACAGCATCTTGGCCCGTGTTTCAAAGCGGGGTTGGGGTTGCCGATCGCCTTCGATGTCTTGAAAGAGGTTGGTCCAGGGTGCGGCGACCCAGGCCGGGTCTTGCGGGCGGCCGTCGATCACGATTTCCGTTTGAGTACGGGCGCACAGATATGTTTCGGGTGGCCACGGCCCTGGTCGGGGTGCCGTAGCTTCGCTAGCCAATAAAAAAGCGAGCACAACGATCGCGTGCATCATTCCCGTCCTCTTTCAGTGTGTTTGGAGCGCCGGACTGCGGGGTCTTATTCTGCAACCAATTCGCTCACAAAAATGAACGATTTACCGCCGGCGCCAAGGTGCCATGCATGCAGTGAGCCGTAGCTGATTGCGTGGTAGCGAAGGGCCACAACCGGCGGACCATCCCAGGGAACCAGCATGTCTTGTCGGAAAATCCCTTCAACATCGTCAGGAACTTGGTGACTGATGCGACCGGCCTCGACAAAAGTTTTGCCATCTATTGAGACCTCAACCACGAGCTCCAACGGCATCATGATCCATGATCTCATGTCTTGCAAGAAAGTGGCGCCAGCTTGTGTGATCGCCGTCGGGCCATCCAGTTCTAACGTCGCTGTAAAATTCTGTCCCTCGTAGCCCTGCCACCCGCCGGTGCGCCAGTTGTCTGGGCCACGGTGACCATCGATCAAAGCATCTGCTCCACCAGCGGTGTATTGAGCGTTGGGCTCTGTGCCCGTCTGGACTTGCCAATGGTGATTGATGGCAGTGAATGATGCGGTGACTACGGGCGAATGTTTTTCGTTCATGACAGAATAGAACCGGACGTCTGCTGAAGCGTCTAAAGTGAACGGTCCTTCGTAGAGCTGTCCCGCACCGACATCGCCATCTGCAGTTGTGTACCAGATCTCGGCGGATTCATCGGCGGCCGCTAAGCTGACTTCAAGTTCGCCGCGGAAGCGATCGCTTGAAGCGATTGCCCAAGGTGCGGTGGTGATGGGAGCGGTCAGTGCCGGTGTACCAGGGCGGTGGGCAACATCTTGTCCCCATTCTCCTGCAACTCCCAACTCAAAGAGCAATTCGCCACCACCGATCACTTCGTCATGAGTGAGCCAGGAGCGGGCGAGCACTTTGCCGTTGAAGGTGACTTTTTGCACCGAACCCTGGCCTATTTTACGGGTGGTGAATACGGAACCATCTTCAAATTTCAGGCTCATGTGATCGTATCGCGGCGGCACGATCAACCATTGCTGCGAAGTGGGGGCGACATCGTAAAGCCCATATGCGGCCAACACATACCAGCTGCTCATCTGGCCACAATCTTCGTTGCCGATCAGGCCATCGGGTTCGCTGGTGTAGAAATCAGAGAGAATCTGCGAGACGCGGTCAGCCGTGCGTTGGGGCTGACCAGAAAAATGATACAGCCAGGCGATGTGGTGGCTGGGTTCGTTGCCGTGAGCATATTGCCCGATGCGACCAGTGATATCCACTTGCTCGCGGCCAGTGGTGGCGCTGTCGGCAGTAAAGAGAGAATCCAGAACCGCAGTGAACGGTTTGTCTCCGCCAAAGAGTGCCATGTGGTCGGCAACATGTTGCGGCGCCGAGAATCGATATTGCCAGCCGTTGGCTTCGGTGTGATGGAAGTCCACTTGGCGCGGGTCGTAGGGCGTTAACCATTGGCCATTTTTGCGAGGGCGAAAACACCGGCTGTCTGGGTCGAACAAATGGCGCCAGCTCTGTGCCCGTCGGGAAAATTCTGTCGCTATTTCATTTTCACCCAAGGAGTCGGCGAAGCGAGCAATGCAAACGTCGTCGTAAGCATACTCGAGCGTCTTGCTCACCGATTCGGGTTCGTCTTCGATGGCGATGAAGCCATTCTTTTGATAAGAGTCCAGGCCAAAAATGTCGCCGTTGGCGCTGGCCAACATGGCCTCCAAGGCGAATGCGCTGTCGAAGCCACGGATGCCTTTGAGCCAAGCATCGGCAATGAATGAAACCGAGTGGTAGCCGATCATGCAGTCGGTCTCATTGCCTGCTAATTCCCACACTGGCAGCCGTCCGCTGTGTTTGTAATGGGAGAGTGCGGTGGCGATAAAATCCTGGGTGCGCTCGCGTTGCATCAAAGTGTAGAGGGGATGCGTGGCCCGATAGGTGTCCCACAGAGAGAAAACTGTGTATTGCTGCCGGTTCTTAGCAGTGTGGATGGACAGGTCCAGGCCGCGATAACGACCGTCTACGTCACTAAAGACATTGGGTGCGATGTAGCTGTGATAGATCGCTGTGGCCATGATGGTTTTGTCATCGCCAGCTGAGGATGAAATGTTGTAAGGCGCGAGGGCTTCGGTCCATGCTCGTTCGGCCTGAATTTTCGTTTTCTCAAAATCGAAGTCGACCCATTCGGCGGCGAGATTCTTTTCGGCACCCGCTGGATCCACTGCGGAAATGGCCACTTGAGCGAGCACTGGTCCACCTTCGCTACCAAAGGACAACAATGCCTTGGTCGGAGTTGATGAGCCATCGGGGGCCAACTGCGAAGAGGTGAAGGGGCGTGAAAACACCGCGCGAAAATAGACCAATTGATCGCGGGCCCAAGCCGATGACTGACGCCAACCAGCAATGGTGCGATCGTCGATAATTTGCAAACCTGAGCCGAGAAGCCGATCGCGATGTTCCAAATCAATGATGACATGAGCGGGTTGATCCACCGGAAAAACATAGCGGTGTAACCCGGTGCGCTGGGTCACAGTTAATTCTACGTCTATGTCATAGTCTGCCAATCGCGTGCGGTAGTAGCCCGCGCTAGCATGTTCTTCTGCTTTTTCAAAACGAGAGGCATAACCGGCATCGGTTTGGTCAGGGTAGCCGTTGTCCCATTGAGGTTGGCCGGTGATGGGCATCAACAAGATGTCGCCGTAGTCGCTGACACCGGTACCGCTCAAATGAGTGTGCGAAAATCCGTACACCACGGTGTCACTGAAGTGGTATCCGGAACAGCCATCCCATCCCGTCAACCGAGTGTCGGGCGACAGTTGGACCATGCCAAAGGGCATCGTTGGACCGGGAAAAGTGTGCCCGTGACCACCGGTGCCGATAAAGGGGTCGATTTGTTTGGCCAGGTCGTTGCTGTCGGCGAACGAAATCGTGGCAGGTAGCAAAAGGCACACAAACAGTAAAACTCGTCTCGTGACTTTCATCTCATCAATCTTCTTTTTCTTTGGCAAAATGCCGGTACAAGAGCCAGGTGGCGGCAAAAGCGATGCTGAAAATGACGATAGGCAAAACCCAGGTCCAAAAGAAGCCGTCGATAGGCGAATCCACCGGAAGTCTATCCATGATTATGCATCATCTTTCGGTTGCCGCTTGCGGTAGCTCCACCACGCGAGCCCGAGTCCAGCAAACGAAGCGACATAGGCGATGCTCATGCCGATCAGCGTAACTAATCCCTTGTCCATAATCAGTTCCCTTCCTGGTCTTGCCAACGCAGCCGCTGCTCAAGATCTTTGACGTACTGTTCTTGTTGCGCTTCGTACTCTGTAGAGATGGCTTTGAGTTTCGGATCAATGGTCCAAAAGATCACACCAGAAAACACGATGGCCAATACCAGCATCATAAAACCGGTCGGTTGCAACAGCAGCACCTTGGTCGTGCCGATCATCAATAAACCCATCACAATGGGTGAGAGCACGATGGCGATCCAATCTTCCCGGGTCCATGTGTTGGCTTGTTCCGGAGTCCAGCTGCGCCGGATGAAAGGACGTCGCCCTTCCTCTTGCAGCGCCGCATCCTCTTCTATCAATCCTTGCCGAACCGCCTCGCGGTGCACGGGACCCCAATGCCCTAACGGGCGCGTCATCACGTAGTACCGCACCAGGCGATTCATCTCTTCTGGTTTTGTCATCAAGGTCACCGGTATGAAAACCAAAGCGCCGAGGGCCATCAGGAGCCAAAAATTCAAATGATCTGGCAGCTTGGGGATGATGCCAAAGGCCGGCAAGATCCAAACCACAAGCCACGAAACACCCAGGTTCGCCATCCAACCCGCCAAATAACCCCAGGCGTTAAAACGCCACCAGATGACTTGCAGAATATTTGGGAGCCAGATACCGGCCATCATCAACCACAGCGCAAAGATCAACCACTTGGTGATCTCTTGCATCATCAGACCATAAAAGAACGAGCCGATCAGGATCACGAAGGTTGCCGCGCGACCCATCCAAACCAACTTCTTTTCGCTGGCTTCCGGTTGGATGTACCGCTGATAAATGTCGCGGGTGAAGTAGAGCGCGCCCAAATTCAAATGGCTGCTGATCGTCGACAAATGAATCGCCAAAATGGCGCCGAAGAAGACACCGACTAGCCCGGTTGGTAAAAGCTGAAAGCCCATTTGAAACCAGCCCAATTCGTAGACACTTTGGTCAACGATCTTGGGCATCATGGCAAAAAAGGCGAGGATGCCGGCGGCCCAAAACCCATTTCGCACGAGCGTGACGGCGCCACCGACCCACAAACCGTAGGTGGCGTCTCTCACCGTCTTGGCCGATTGGATTCGCTGGGCTTCCACGTACCAATCTATGCTGGTGCCCATTCCGAAGCCGCCGAGAATAGAGATGACGAGCATCGTCAGCCACCAAACAATAGGGAAGTCGCCGCTGAACCAACCGGTGAAGGCAAAGGGGTCCAGTCGCCAGCCTTCGCCTAATTCGACAATGCGTCCGGTGACGGCAGCCGCGCCGCCTGCCGCTTCGACCCCAACCAACGAAACCAATACAATCGCGAACACCGCCACAATGCCTTGCAAGAAGTCACCCATCACGACACCCCAATAGCCGGCGGCCAAGGTGTAGAACGCAGTGATCAAAGAAGGAATCACCAGCCCGACCCAGATGGGCCAGCCAAAGGCGAGGGTGCAAACTTTTCCCATCGCGATGCC
>JBLIOK010000188.1:0-5584 GCA_047639735.1 Candidatus Krumholzibacteriia bacterium
ATGTCCGTATTGCAAGACCCTCAAGGAGCGGCTTTTAGCTTATGGCAAGAAGGCACCAGTTGTGGGGTTGGCGTCATGGACGAACCCGGTGCCATGTGTTGGCAAGAATTGATGACCTCGGATACTCAGGGCGGTCAAAAGTTCTATACTGACCTTTTTGGTTGGCAATCTGAAACCATGAACATGGGCGAAATGGGGGACTACACTATTTTTACCCGTGGCGTAGCACGGGACGTCGGCGGTATGGTGCAGGTGCCCGCCGACCACGGGCCGATCCCATCCCACTGGTTACTTTACTTTGAAGTTGCCGCAGTTGATGTTGCTCACGAAGCGGCGCTCAAGTTAGGTGCGAAAACGATTGTGCCGCCGACAGACATTCCGACCGCGGGGCGTTTTGCGGTTATACAAGACCCAGTGGGGGCGGTATTTGGCATATACAAGTCGGCTAAAAAGGCAAAATAATCCTGCCAACGAAAGAACGAGTGGCCAGTGAGCAGAGAGAATCGCGTTGGCTTTGGTTGGACGTTGCTGATTCTGATAGGTGCGGCCCTGTTGATCACCGTTTTGTCGATGTGAAAGCAGTGCTAATAATGAACCAGATTGTTGTGCGGTATGGATCGGCGGCCATTTGGCTAGGCTTTGGACTCTGTTATTTGATATGGCAGTGGGGGCATCTTCACCAGAAGGTGCCCTCTGTGTTCGCTCATTATGTGACGGATGTGCTGTGCCTGCCCCTGGTCTTGGGCATTGTTTTGTTCTCGCAAAGAAAAATCCGCGCGGCCAACGAACTTGTTCTTCCTCGTTGGCACGGTTTGGCGGCAGTAGTGATTTACTCGCTGTATTTTGAATGGCTACTGCCCGGATGGGATGCGCGCGCAACTGCGGACCTTTGGGATTGCCTGAGTTATCTGATGGGTTGGTTACTTTTTGAATCTTTGATCAATCGCCCGTGAGCAAATAGTTACTTCTGCTTTTTTCGATTTGAGTTTGGCTTGTTCCATACATGTTGTGGGTTGTTGAAATCGGTAAAATCGGCATGACCGGCCTCGAATATCTGTCTCGCCCAACGGTCTTCCTCAGACCGAGCAAAAACGCTTAGCTGCATCAGGGCTGCCGCCAGGAAAATCAAGAAAACCGTATCCACCAACGGGCCAATAGGCGCGGCAAAATCGGACATGATTCCCAAAGCCCGAGCCGTGGCTTTAGTGAGCTGAAGACCGGTTGCCCAAATGAGTATTGACCGGGTTCGGCGAGGCAGAAGATGGCGCTCTAGAAAGACAAGAATGAGAATCGCGATTAGCCGTCCAACTGTCATGCTAATAGGTGGGAAGGGTAGTTGGGTGAAGGTGAAAAGAAGAATTAATAAGAAAACCCCCTGCACCGCATGAAAAATCCCGACCACGATCGAAAATTTTGCCATGGTCAATTGCGTGCCAATCAAAATGAAACCACCGGCGAATAGCCACAATCCGGTGATATATAAAACCCAGGCTACAGTCGTAGCTGCTTGTGCAGGCCCGTCGCCGCCGCCGAGGAGCTCAGCGCCCAAATTTCCCAGTGATCCCACGACGCTGAATATCGCCCCTAATTTGAGCAACAAACTGCCCCGAAAACCGGCTTCAATTTCTTTCCAATGATCGACTGTCTTGCTCTTGCTCATGCTTGATGGCTCCAAGGGTCATATTTTTGGCTACACATGTGGGGTACTTTATATGGCGCTTGCCGATGGGGCAACTGAAAGAACGCGCGCTAGGCGATGCACAGCATCTGGACATTATCTCTGGCGTCCGTTAGTTTTGGATTATGAAAATGGCATTTATCGGCACCCACGGAGTTGGTAAAACAACTCTCTGCTATGAGCTCGCTGCAGCTTTGAAAAGGTTGGACATCAGTGTCGACCTCGTCAAAGAGGTCGCGCGTTCCTGCCCGTTGCCTATCAATCGCGAAACCACCGATGACGCCCAAAATTGGATATTACACACCCAGATTGCCCAAGAAATCGCGCATGGGGCGGCTTATGACACGATCGTCTGCGACCGCGCGGTGCTGGACAACTATGCTTATATGGTTCACGCGTCTGGGCGTCGCCCGGAATTGGAACCTTATATTCGCCATTGGATGAGCAGTTATGACCTGTTAGTGAAGGTGCCGGTCCTCGCGCCACCCTCGTTTGACGGCACTCGTGATACCTCAGTGGATTTTCAAATTGGCATCGATCAGTTGATTGATGAGTTGTTGCAGGAATTTAACTTAGAGGCATTGCATTTGCCTAGGGGGTCTCGCGAGGGGTGGTTAAGGTCCATTTTAGAAGCATTCGATTTGCCAAGCGAACCGCCTCAATTAGACCTCTTTTGATATGGAACAATCGGAACGATATTTGCATCATGGGGCATACAGTGCCTTTATGAAGGCAAATTGCTGGGAACTTGCGAATCCGTTGAACGTAGTTAGTGAATAAGACGATTTTGATTAGGCTTGCGAGTCGGACAACTGATTGCTGCACAACAATAACTACAACAAATGGAATTTAGATGCCTCACGACCTGACTTTGCGTGTGATGACTTTCAATCTGCTGACGGCGACGAAAAAACGCCGTAGCCACCCTTGGCGCCTGCGCAAACGTAATATCGCCAAGATATTTGATAATTTACAACCCGATGTGGTTGGCACCCAAGAAGCCAATTATCAACAACTTCTCGAATTGGCAGAGCTGTTGCCCGACTACGAGTTTGTGGGCGAAGGCAACCTGGGGCGCGAACTGGCCCACGATGAAAGCAATTGGTACTGCGCTACCTTTTATCGTAAAGACAGAATTCGTCCGGCTTTGAAACCGTGCGGCGACCGTAGTAACCACACGGAGTGGCTATCGCCCACACCGCATGTGCCGGCGTCACAATTCAGCTTGGGCACCCGTCCTCGGCTCGTGACCTGGAACACATTCGAGTTGGTGGCTTCGGGCCGCCAGTTTGTTTTTGGAACCACTCATTTGGAAGCGATTAACAGCGGGCATCGGAAAAAAAGCGCCCATCAGTTGCGTCACTTTATCTCGCAAAAGATTGCCGAGATGGGGCAGGAAACTCCCGTTTTTCTTACCGGCGATTTCAACGCGGTTAGCTCCAGCCCAGAGATCAAGGCCATGAGCGCCGAACATTCCGATGGTTTAGCCCCGATGTTTGACGCGTGGGCAGAATCCTACGCCGACGATGAACCGCATTGTGGTGGCACATTTCGAGGCTTGGGCCTAAGAGACAAGGTTAGTCATCAACTGCTTGGGCCACGACGAATTGACTATGTGTTTTTTCGCCCGCGGCTAGCCATTCGGTCTGTCGATCGGATTGGGTTTGATGGCTTTGAGCATCGCGAGAGTGCCATGCCCTCGGATCATTACCCCGTTTTGGCTGAATTTTCCTTAGCGGTTTGACAAATATTCAAATTTCGTCAATGCGCTTTGCAAAAGACCGATATTTTGTTACGATGTGAAAATCAACAAGGAGGCTATTTGTATGGAAATTAAGAAAAGCAGATCCGCCGAAGAATTGCTCCCGCCAGAAGTCTTGGCCTTGCCTAAAGTAGAAATTCCCGTGTCTGGCGTTGCCGGATACAGCTTGCATGACGACCAGAAACAGGTGGTCTTTTTCGTATTTGATGAAGGCGTTAGTTTACCTGACCACAGTCATTGCGAGCAGCATGGCATGATCATCAGTGGTGAAATGACCATTGAAATCAATGGGGAATCTAACCTTTATCAAGCGGGCGAATATTATCGGGTGCCTGAAGGCGTGAATCATCGCGCTCTGTTTAGCCGCCAGACTGTTCTGGTTGATATGTCCGATGCTCCGGACAGGTACGTGCTCGTTTAAGAAATTGGATTCAAATAAAAAGGGCGGCCTCTTGGGGTCGCCCTTTTTTTGCGGTTTCTTTTGGCCGCCCTTTTTTTTATAAGTCTCGCTAACTTTTTGGTCCCAGAAGAACTTCGAAACGACTATCGGCCGTGAACATGCGTTGTGCGACGTCGCGAATCTCGCTGGTTGTGCACGCCCGCACTTGTTGAATGACTTGATCCAGGTCATCCGGTTGCCGCCCATACATACGGTCGCGCGATGCCCGCGAAACCCGCGATGCGTTTGATTGCGATGAAATAAGCATGTGGCCAAGCAACTCGGCCCTCGCCATTTCAAATTCTGCTTCCGTCACTTTTTCATTTTGCAGGCCGATGATTTGCTCGACCATTGCCAAGCGCGCCTGCTCAGCAGTATCCGGTGCGGTCAAGACATAGCCGAGAATCATGCCCTGGCCGAAACCCGCGGTGCTCATCAGACCGGTGTTGTAACACAAGCTTTGGCGATTTCTGAGGTTTTCGAATAGCCGCCCGCTTTGACCATTAAGCACCTCTTTTAATAGCATCAGAGGCACGCGGTCAGTTTCGGTGTCTTTCGGTCCCGGCCAAGCCACCAAGACCACACTTTGATTTTGCTGGCGTTCCATGTATTCCGATTCAATACCAGACGGCGTGATTGCTGCGCCCAGATTCGGCAAAACACATGGGGCACCTTCCGGCAATGGCTTGAGTATGGATTCCAGTCTGGGCAAGAGCTCGTCGGGATCGATATCACCGGAAACCACTACCTGAACATTGTTGGCCACCCAACATTCACGATGCCGATTTCTCAAACCCTCTTGGGTGTGAGTCGGGATACTCGTGGCAATGCCGGGGAGTGGGCGACCGTAGGGATGGTCGCCAAACATCATCCGGCGCATGCGCAGGACAGCCGCTTGCACTGGGTTGTCTTCCACGGCGGCCAATTGGGCCAGCGCTAACGTCTTTTCCTGCGTGATTTCAGCCTCGTCAAAGCGAGGGGAAGCGATGGTGTCGGCGAGCAGCCCAAATGTGCGGTCGAGTCGACCGGCCATAGCCGTTACAAATAGCCCGCTATAGTCTCGGTCAGATTCAGGGGCAATGGAGGCCCCTTCCCCTTCTAGTAGTTCATGGAAAGCAACGGCATCGAGTTCGCCGGCCCCCTTGATGAGCACGGCTTGGGTGAGTGCAGACAATCCGGCATTGTCTGCGGTTTCGGCCGTCGCGCCGCCGCGGTTTGCCAAGCTCATGGTCATGATCGGCAACGAGCGGTCAACACGGAATGTGACTTTAACGCCATTGCTGAGCGTCGTGGATTCGAACTTCGGCAAGCTGCCGTTAGTTTGGCGCGTCGATGATTGCTTTTTCTTGGTGACCGCCGCCGCTGGCTTCGCAAACGGCGCGGCAGAATCATCGGCAAGTGTTGACGCCAGCAGTTTCTGCAGTTCTGCAGCGTCTGTAGGAATGTCATGGGCTGCCGCTTCGGTGCCTTCGGGCAAGTAGACGACAACGTTGAGATTGCTGAGTCTGAACACACCACGGCAGAAATTCTGCACGTCGGCGCTGGTTACGGCAGCCACTTGTTCGGGGAAAATGAAGGCCGCTTCAAGCTCGCCACTGACATCGTTTGCCCCGAGATTAGAGGCTTGGCCTTGCACCGTTTCAGCGCCGAACAGGAATCCACGGGACACACGGGTGATGGCTCGTTCGAGTTCTTTCTCAGTGCA
>JBLIOK010000189.1:0-5542 GCA_047639735.1 Candidatus Krumholzibacteriia bacterium
TTAGTTGGTGTTGCTCAACCTGAAGAAGGATTCAAAACAGAAACTTGGCAGCTTGGGTTAGGGGTAAAGTTTTAGTGACCATCAAAGATTTTAGAGTCGAGCTAAAATCGCTGGCCAATCCAGAAATAGCCGCTCATTCTCAAAGGTTTTTTAAAACCGGACCCGGCCAGTACGGTGAAGGCGACGTATCGCCATGATGTCCACCTTCCATTTTATCCGGCAAAACGACTACGACGATGCTTTGTTCTTGGCCGAAAAACTATTGGACGATAGTGAGGACTTGATTCATAAAATTGTAGGGTGGATGTTGCGAGAAATTGGAAATCGTGACCGAGCCGTGGAAGAGAAATTCCTGAATTAACATGTCGCTAGAACGCCGCGTACAATGCTTCGTTATGCCATCGAAGAATTCCCCGAAGATCTGCGTCAGGATTACTTGAAACGCCCGTCTGACTAGTGGCTGGCTTGGCTCACCACCGTCGGCGCAAACTGAGGCTGAACCAGGAGTCTTCGGCCGCAGAAATAGGGGCGGCTGGAGTTTGGGCAAACGAGCGCGGCTGCGTGTCGGAGATCGACAAATCCAAATCATAGTCCGCCAGTTGGATGGCGGCGCCTAAGTTGAGATTGAATCCGTCCGATCGCTCATTTCCCCCAAGAAGCGGTTTGGTTTCCAGTTGGCGGAAAATGGCGGATGCTCGCAATGTGAACCAATAGGCATACCGCGTTTCGATACCAAGGCTTATTGCCGTGGATTGCCAGTCTTGAGAGGTGCTCGGAAAAGCACTCAGATCAGTGAGGGCTGGCTCACCGTAACGTTCTTCGCCGTCGGTGTGGTCGAGCGCAAAGAGCAGAGTGTGGTCGGAGTCTTTATACCAATGAAGACCTAAGCCGACTTTGGCGACGTGTCCGTTCATGTTTGCTGGCGCGGCAGCCGCAAATGCGGGTTGGGGACGATCTTCGTGGAGGTACTCGGCCAAGGGCACCAAGGCTGCGTTCTCGCCGAGTTTGATGAACGAGCGCGCACGAAAGCCATAGTTGTCGTGGGAAGTGCGCGAAGAGATACCGTCGTCCTCATGGTATGCCTTCAGCTCGCCAGCAAAATCCAGGTAAGCCCCTTCATTCAAGTCCACGCGCAGACCGAAGCCATAGTCTACCCGAGAGCGACTCTCGTCTTCGCTCCCCGAATCGTGCCCATACCGCAATACCAAAGCCGGTTGCAGGGCGCCATATCGCTTGGACCACATGGCCGAAACCGAGGCGCCCATACTGTCGCGCACCATCGACCCGGGGTTGATATCATTCTGATTCCCATCAACAAATAGTGCCACCGTACCCATTTTTTTGAGCTGGAAATGGGCGCCGAGACTAGGGCCGGAATACTGGTTGCCGGTCGGGTTTTGCCAACCATTCGCGATGGTGAAATCCCCGGAATCGAGAACGATCAAATCGGGGTAGTCCGCCAAACTTCCGTACCATCGCTGCACATTGTGGTCGTCTTCCAAAAAGTCGCCAGCGCCGAGGGCACGCAGGCGCGCGGTGGTGGCCAATAATGGGGTGGTCAGAAGACAACTCACCAAGATGACGGTGGCCAGCGCGGCGCGGCGCGATGCTGAGGCAAACAAGCGGATCACTGGGGGACCTTTCGGTTGAGAAACAATTTCCTGCACCCTAACACAGCCTTAGCCGGAGGGAAATCATCGATGGGGTTGCCGAATTGTCAGCTTTGACACACCTTGTGTTAGCAGATTCACCGCCCACGCAGGAGCCATTGATGTCCGCCGACAACGACAAAAAACCAATAATCGAATATCCGTGCCCCTGGGATTACAAAATCATTGGCACCGATGAGAGCGTTTTGCGCGATGCCGTCGACAAATGCTTGGGCGACGCCCTGAGCCAGATAGCAGGCGAACGTGAATATGAATTGGGCATGAGCCGCACCAGTGACGGTGGCAAGTTTGTCAGTTTGAAATTGAATTTGATGGTGATGGACGAAGCGGAACGCAACGGCATATTCAGTTCCCTCGCTGGGCATCCCGCGATCCGGATCGTGATCTGATCATTCCAGCTCTGGTGGCACGATCAATTCGGGGATAGCGCTCAAGTCGGTCTCGAAATCACGGGAATACAATGCAGGCGCGATTTTCGAATCTGTCTCTGGATACCGCGGCACCAAATATTGATACACTCGATATCGATTCAAAATATCTTCCACATACTTCACTGTTTTTTCGCCACCATAATATCCATAGCGCGTGGTTTCGAAATGTTTGCGTTGCATCAAGCGCGGCAAGCTGACCGTGAGCGCCCCCTGCCATTGATTAGGATCACGACCCATTTCCATGGCCAAACGTCTCGCATCGGCGATATGGCCCGCGCCGGCATGGTATTCGGCCAGGGTGAACCGAGTTCGGTCGAGCGAGTCCAGATAAGCATAGGTGCTCCAAATCGTCGTTAGCAAGCGTATCCCTGCGCGCATGTTGGCGTCGGGATAGTACAAACTGTCGCGTTGGGCGCCGGCAAATTGGGGCAGAATTTGCATCAATCCACGGGCATCGGCACGGCTACGGGCGTGAGGGTTAAATCGTGATTCCTGATAGGTTTGGGCCGCAATCAAGCGCCAATCGAAGCCAGCAGCCTCCGCGTGGTGCCGAATCAAATCGTCGAATACCGAGATGGCGCCGCTTTTATCTGGCCGTAGGGCCACTTCACGAAAGTCGCGCACCGAAGTGGGGTTCTCAAAGTAGCGGTCGTAGATGATGCCATAAGTTTGACTGCGCCGGCTGCGGCCATCATTGCCGACCCAAAAATGTTGGCGCAGATATTTATTGAGCTCGGCCTGCAGCACGGGTGAATTTTGTCTCACATACCACGCCGTGGCTTTTCGTTCCCCCAAAGTTGTCCCAAGCTTCAAATTGTCCAGATTCATCATCGCTGTTTTGGCGACAATGTCGTCGACCACCACGGCCTCCAATTCGTGGTTGGCTAGCTGGGTTAATAACTCTTCTGGGTCGGCTCCAGGGCGTCCGGCTGACACGAAAATCTGCCAACGGTTTTTGGCCTTGAGTTCCAACAATTCCGTCCGGAAATCGTCTTCGGCAGCAACGGTCAAGGTGAGTCCGGCCAGCGAGGCGATGTCGGGCTCTCGCGGTGAATCAATGGGAAGCACCACAAGCTTTTGGACAAAATTGGTTGGCCTGGTGGCCATCACCCATTTTTCAATGCCCGGTTGCGAGGCCTGGCCGCGGCAAATGACATCGCCTTGTCCCGAGTTGAGCATGGAGATAGGATCTTCGTTATGTTCGGGGACGACGACCTCAACGTGCAGCCCGTGTTTTTGAGCGAAACGGTCAATCAACTCAAAATCAAAACCGGCCTGGCCTCCCTTGTGGACAAAGTAAGTACTGGAATTGTAATTGGAGATTACCCGTAAGACGCCGCTCGATTTCAATTGTTCGAAATCGCGGGCTATGAGGGGGTGGGCAATGGCAGGCACGCCGTCGCGACTGGTTAAGCTTCCATCGTCAATGGGTTCCTGACACCCACAGACCACAGCAATGAGCAGACAACAGGCAGCAGCAAGGCCATAGCGGGCCGTGCTGAAATAAAGTGCCAATGTTCTAAGCGATTTTTTCACAACGCCTTTCGGGGTTGCAGGACGGACTGATGTCTGTTCATTGGTGGGCAGGATATTTTACATTAGGTGCAGGAATCAGGCCAGCATATTTGAGTGTTGATATATCGTGTGCAACGGGCCCCAGGTCTTGTTATAATTTGGACGGAGTCACCAAATAGCCTGTTTTCACATTTTGAGGATTCAGTTCCCATGGCTGATCGCCTTGTTAGCGCCCTATCAAAGCAATTCATGGTATTCTGTGCACTACTGACCCTAATGGTGTGTTGTGCGGATGCGGGCGCTGTTTTGGCTCCTGATTTGCAGAATGGGCAAGAATTTCTGGCTCTCGTGGCGGCCGATGAAGACCAGGGCCGAATTTCGCGAGAAGAATCCTTACTGCTGCGTTTTCAATATGGATTTGCGCCGGATGAATTGCCGGAACGTTATTCGGTGGCCACATTTTCGCCTTTGCGGTGCGGCACAACCTTGATTCATGAATTTTATGCGGGGCGCAGCCGATTGTCTCCGCGAACGGTGCAGCAGATTGAGACCTGGTTGCAATCTTCACCTGCCGCAGGAAATAAGAAGTTTGCCTTCATCAGCCCCAGCGGACGGTTTTCGTTCACCTACGAAACCAGCGGAACCAATAGCGTGCCGACCGCTGATACCGACCCGGCCAATGGCGTGCCTGACTACGTCGATCGAGCCGCTCAATATTTTGATTCTGCCTGGAATTTAGTGGTCGATGTCGCGGGATTTACAGCGCCGCCTTTGCGAACAGGCACCTACCATGTTTCGTTCGAGAGCATGCAATTTTATGGCTACACTTCCATCCTGAGCGTTTTGAATGGTGAATCCCGGATTGTGATGCACAACTCGTTTGTCGGATTCCCCTCAAATGACGATCCAGAGGGAGGGGTTGCTGGCTCCGCCAAAGTCACCGCGGCCCATGAGTTCAAACACGCCTCTCAGTTTGCTGCGACCCGTTGGGCAGAGGGAGGATGGATCGAATTGGACGCCACTTGGGCCGAAGAGTTGGTCTTCGATGAGGTGAACGATTATTACAATCGATTAAGCGGTGAAAGCCCC
Source organism: Candidatus Krumholzibacteriia bacterium (assembly GCA_047639735.1). Lineage (GTDB taxonomy): Bacteria > Krumholzibacteriota > Krumholzibacteriia > LZORAL124-64-63 > LZORAL124-64-63 > JAGRNP01. Next base: position 4,706 of record JBLIOK010000189.1, read on the forward strand.
GTCAAGCGCCCTGATATTCCACTTGATGGGGGTGCGAACCGGACCGGATCTTACGAAGATTGTATCTGGCAGCAATGGCTCAGCGAATCCTTTGGCGTCGCCACGGTTTACGAATTTTGGCAGCGGCGCGTTCATTCGCCCACCGAATCGGTCATGGACTCGTATGGAGTCGTACTGAGCGACCATGGTGTTGCGATGGAAAATGGTTGGGCTGCCTTTACAGCTTGGAATTATGCGGTGGCCGAACGTGCTATTGTTGGGCTTGGCTATGACGAAGCCGCTGCTTACCCTAGCGGCCCTCTGCACGATCAAACGAGTACTTATCCCTACAGCGTTTCCGGCAGTGTAGAGCATTTGGCGGCGAGCTTTGTACGCCTCGAAGGTTTTTCTGAATCTTCGGATGAAATTGTGCGTGTGATTTTTGAGGGCCAAACCGGTGCGGATGAACTTTCTTTGTCGATTGTCATCGAAAAGCGTGATGGCAGCGGAGTGTTGGAAATTGTCGCGCTCGATGGGAGCAATGGTTCGTCTCATACATTGTCCACGCTAGCGGGCGACATCAGCTCGGTGGGGCTTGTCGTGGGCAACGCGGCGACTTCGGGTTTGGCCGCGGGGTGGAATCTGGCAGTGGAGCTGGAGCCGGTGGCGGTGTTTTCGGAGTTGGTGCTCGACCATGCGTCGGTGCGTACCGTGGTTTTTGGGGGCAAGGCAGGGCAGACGGTCGTTCGAGTGGGCAATGCCGGCGAAGCGGGTTCTCTGCTCAATTTCACGACGCAATTGTGGACCAATGACCCCGCCGACTTGTCGATAGTGACCAAAGACATGACGGGGTCGTCG
>JBLIOK010000190.1:0-5472 GCA_047639735.1 Candidatus Krumholzibacteriia bacterium
CGCGACATCAACATTGTCGGCAGCAAGACCTACGAAATTCTCGAAGGCTGCGACTTTGTGATCAATACCGCCGGAGTTCCCCGCGCTATGCGCCCCGACGGAACCTTCCCTACGCGTGAAGAACTGTTGGCCATCAACCTCAAGATCACCGACTTTGTGGCTGCCGGCATCAAAAAATACGCGCCCGACGCTTTTGTGATTTCCATCGCCAATCCACTGGATGCCATTGTCTATCGCCTGTTCAAAAAGGGCAAATTCAAGCCCAATAAGATCATGGGCATGGCCGGAGTGCTCGACAGCGCGCGCTACAAATATTTTGTCTCCCAAGAGGCGAACATTTCGGTAGAAAACATCGAAGCTGTGGTGCTCGGTGGACACGGTGATACGATGGTGCCTGTGCGCAGCGCGTGCCGTATTTATGGTATGCCGGTGGAACAGTTTATCACTAAGGGCAAACTGGCGAAGATCGAAAAACGCACCCGCGGCGCCGGTGGCGAGGTCGTCAAAATGTTAGGCAACGGCTCTGCATTTGTCAGCCCAGCGGTCAGCGCTTTGGAAATGATCGAAGCGATAGCCTTCGACAAACGCAAGATCGTCCCGGTAGCGGCCTACTTGCAGGGCCAATATGGCGTCAAAGGTCTCTTTGTCGGCGTGCCCGCCATTTTGGGCAAGAACGGTATCGAAGAGATTGTAAAAGTGAAGTTGTCGCCGGAAGAGAAAAAGAACCTCAAAGTTTCCATCAACGCCGTGAAAAAGACGTGCGCAGAAGTTGACAAAACCAACTAAATCGTTGTTTTTGAGTGACTTAACGAGAACGCCGGCTCTTAAAGGAGTCGGCGTTTTTTTGTACAATTGATGTGCCGCTCGATATCCTGTATTATTATAAGACAAAATCGCCATCGCTCATTTGTTCCGGAGGAACCATGCCGCACTCATTCCGCCTCGCCCTGACGGTATCATTATTGATTTTATCCAGTGCCGCGTTCGCCACTGAAAATTCCCGCAGCTTGGTTCGCATCGATGTCAGCACAACTGCCGGGCACGAATTCGTACAAAACAATCGCGGCGCGCTGGACGTGATCATGGCCAAGCCTGGACACTACGTCGAAATCGCAGCGACTGAAAAATCACTCTCGTTTTTGCGAGAGAGCGGTCATCCCTTTGAAGTGACACAGGAAAACTTGGAAGCGCACTTGGCCTACCGCAACAAGGGCGCCGGGTTTGGCATATTCCATACTCGCAGCGAAAGCATTGCCTTCATTGATAGCCTGCACAACAACTACCCCAATGTGGTGAGCGCCAAATGGTCCCTCGGGCTATCCCTCGAAGGTCGCGATATTTATTGCTTCCGTGTTTCGGCCAATCCCGAAGTGGATGAAAACGAACCCGAAATTTTGATCGACGGCATGCATCACTCCCGTGAAATCATGGCCAGCGAATTCCCCATCATGTTCGCCGAGTATCTGGCCGTAAACTATGGCACAGACCCCGAAATCACCTGGCTCTTGGACAACCGCGAACTCTACATTGTGCCCATCGTCAACCCTGATGGATTTGTCTACAATGAGGTCAACAACCCCAATGGCGGCGGATTATGGCGCAAGAATCGACGCGACAATGGCAATGGCAGCTTTGGCGTCGATCTCAACCGCAATTACCCCTTCCAGTGGGGATTCGACAATACGGGCAGCAGCCCTGACCCCTTCAGCGACACCTATCGCGGCCTCAGTCCCGCCAGCGAACCCGAACTTCAAGTGATGATGGACTTCGTCAATGGTCGCGAGATACGCACCCACGACAGCGTTCATTCTTACAGCAATCTGACACTCATCCCTTGGAGCTATATCAACGAGGCCACTCCAGACGGAGCGATCTTTGAACTGATGGCGGCAGAGATGACCAAGTTCAATGGCTACACGCCAGGCCGTCCGGGCGACATTTTGTACAGCGTCAACGGCGGCGGCCTCGATTGGTTTTATGGCGACGAGACAAAACACACCGGTGTCTTTTCATTCTCCAATGAAATAGGCGGCAGCACTGATGGCTTTTGGCCAGCCGAAAGCCGGCGGCAACCGTTGTTCGAAGAAAACATCTGGCCGCACATTTATTTGATGCAAGTGGCCGGCAGTTGGGTGAAGCCGCACACGCCAGTCGTTGTCAACGCGGTCAAATCAGTGTTACCCGGCCAAAGCGCCGAGCTCAGCTTCACCGTCGAGAACCAGTCGATTTTTGAAAGCATTTTGGGCGTGGATTTGACCGTCAAGACAGACGACTCTTGGGTGCAGTTTGACGAGGCCACACGCTCTATCGGTGCCCTGGCGAGCCTGGGTTCGACCGATCTGCTCAACAACCCGATTCCTTTTAGCGTTGATGCAAGCTGCCCCAACGGTCACCAGGTTACCGTTATGGTCACCATGCACTTAGCTGAAGGTGACTTGTCGTTCCCTCTCGTCTTTACCGTCGGCACTGATGTGCCCATTGCAGACGACGATTTCGAAGGTGGCGCGGCTGCCTGGGCGCTCACCGGCTCATGGGGCATCAGCTCTTCCAACGCCCACACCGGCACCCAATCTCTTACCGATTCTCCGGGCGGAGATTACACCGACTACCAGACCACTTCTGCCACGCTCATCGCACCCGTCCAGGCTTCGCGACTGCAGTTTTGGCACCGCTACGAGATCGAAACAGGATACGACTTCGGGCGGGTCCAGGTGGGTGTAAATGGCAGTTGGACGACGGTCATCAGTTACACGGGCAATGAACTGGCGTGGCAATTTGCCGACCTCGATTTGAGCACGTATGCAGGGCAAGCAGTGCAAGTGCGGTTCTTGTTCGAGTCGGATCAAACCGTGGTTGAAGATGGCTGGTATATCGATGACGTGGTGATCTTGGGCGACCCCAGCATGGGCGCGCCCGCTGCTCCTAACTTGGCCTCTCCTTTGGCTGGCACCGCCATCGCTGACCAAAGCAATTTGGTCGTCGATGATGCGGGCACTTTGTTTTACGGATTCCGCGTCTACAGCGACGATCTGTGCACGCAGTTGGTCGCATCGGTTGATGACGTACCTTCTGGAGGAGCCCAAACTTCGTGGACCTTACCGAGCTTGACCGCCGGCCAATATTACTGGCGCGCCTGGGCCGGTGGCGGTGGCGGTGGCGAACGATCTGCGTTGACGCCGGCGGAACCATTTACAATTGGCAGCCCTTCTGGGGTTGAAGATCTGAATGTAGATTTGTTTGGCCTGCGCGTTCTGGACGGCGTGACCGGCTCGCAAGCTCGGTTGCAACTGACTCTACCGGGTCAGCAAGATGTCACGGTGGAAATTTATGACCTGCGTGGCGCGAGAATCCAAAGCCTCCACACCGGGCCGCTGGCAGGTGGAACTCGAGTGATGGTTTGGAATGGTGCGGATGCCGATGGGCGTTCGGTTTCAAGCGGAGTTTACTTGGTGCGGATGTCCAATGGGCAAGAAGCCCGAACCGGGCGGGTTGTTATTGTGCGGTAAATCGTTTTCTGAATCAATGTCTTAGGGGGACATATTGAGAAGCAGGATCGATGTTTTTGTCGGCCATCAGTCAGCTATTCGCACCACACCAATAACGTTGGGCAACGCGGGCCCAGCCGTGCGCAACGGTGACTTCCCCGGCAAGTTTTCATGATTCACCCAAAACCGCGCCGGGCTTCGGCCCTCCAGATGTTGCGCCGCCACCACATTGAGAGGCAAAGCCAACAAAAGCGTGTTGAATTCATGCATCGACATTGATGTGTCGCAGTAAATCAGCAAAATGCGGCCGTCACTGTCTTCAGCCAATGCCGCTTCGCGCCATTGGTCGACCGACGGTTGCCAACGGTTCTCGCCCGAACGTTTGATCAAGCGCAGATTCTGCACAACATTCTTGTATCGCGCGCGGATCTCGACGAGCGGGGTTGCGTCCAAATCGAAAATCCGAAAAGGTGGGTCCTCAGGACCGACCGGTTCGAAGGCGGCTACGCTCAAATAGTCGTTGGCAAATCCATTGACCACTTCACCGTCGATTTTGCAAAAACCGACATGAGTTCGATGATCTGCTTGATACATCCCTGCGTTGATCGCAGCCATGAGGTCAAACTCAGCACACCATTCAGCGACATCACGCCCAGGGCTTTTTTCATCCGTATCCATCGCAAAGAGTTTGAGCGAGAATTTTTCGGGAGAAACTCGCAGCACCATTAAATCCCCATCAGGCGAACGCTCAAGGGTCGCAGATTCAAATCGCCCGAACTCCAGGCCCTCCTCCAATACTTGCCACGTTGCCGCCTGAGCCGAGGCACAGAGCAGCAGAGAGACTAAAAAGGTTCTTACCACGGATGCCACCCCCACCCCGGATACCACCGGTTAACTATCATATAAAACAAGATCGAATCGATCAGCAGATGCAGGATCACAATATAGAACAATGATTGGGTTCGGCGATAGGTCAGGCCTTGCACCAGCGCAAAACCAAAAATCACGACGGGCCCCCAACCGACGAACGCCATCTCGTACAAAAAGCTGGTGAAGAACACCGCCTGCGCCAAATTAGCTTCGGCGAAACTGAAGCGACGGCATATCAGCACAAACACAAAGTTGATAAACGCCAACTCATCCCAGACACCAACAAAATTGCATCCCCAAAACAAACTCCACATCGCGTCGGTGCGATCGCCGGTCAAGGGCAACGGCCAACTGTGGTGCAAGGTTGGCGTGAGATGATTGAAATAGAACCACATGAACCCAAACGCGAGCACAAAACCAAACGGCAACCACAGCCACATGCGCAGCGTCCAGCGGCCATTGAACCAGCTGTAGTCTAACGGCGCGCGCAGCCAATATTTGGCCAGCAAGGCGGGCACCAACAACACGCCGACGCCCAACATCACCGCCAACTCGATCACGTGGGCAGTGGAAGTGTCGCCATCAATACGCGTGTAAAAGAGCACCGCAATGAGGTACGCAAATAGTGCCAAGGTGCGCCACCAGGGGTCGCCAGGCAGGCGCCAACGGGCCACCAATAAGCTACCGGCAACCATGGGCCAACCTATATAGTGCCAAGGGATTCCGGCTACCACCGGTGCTACGGATTTGAGACCGATAATCAGCAGCATTGCGGCGGCCATGAGCCACAAACTCAGGCGCATCGCGCCATTGACGGGCTGAATGGTGGGACTATTCATCGTGTGTTTCCAGGTCGTGTTCTGCCTCGATCCCGAGGACGTGCAGGTCAAACCAATTCAACAACTGGTTGTTGTAAAAAACCAAATTGGCTTTGTTTTTAATACCGTGGCCTTCTTGCTCGAATCTGATCAAACGCGAGGGCACATCTTGGGACTTCAAGGCCGAAAACCACAATTCCCCACCGGCGATCAGACAGCGCAAATCGTTAACGCCATGGGAGACAAGGGTAGGTGTGGTCACTTTGGCGACGTCATGATAGGGCGAGTTACGACGGTAG
>JBLIOK010000191.1:0-5468 GCA_047639735.1 Candidatus Krumholzibacteriia bacterium
AAGGTGCCGAATTGCGCGCGCCTTTGGCCATCACGGTCGCCAGTGGATTGTTGTTGAGTACATTGTTGACTCTAGTGGTGATCCCCGCGGCTTACTCGCTCGTGCCTTCGAGTGTGCAGGCCGAAGTGGAATCCGATGAGGACGACGATTAATAAGGAGTTCGCGTGACACTGCCAGAACTTGCCATCAAGCGTCCGGTCACCATTTTGATGGTTCTGGTGAGCATCATTGTGCTTGGCCTGGTCGCCTTGCAACGCCTGCCTCTTGCCTTCATGCCAGATTTCGTTGAGCCCGAATTGTTTGTGCACCTGCCATACGACAACGCCTCTCCCGAACAAGTCGAGCGCATGATCGTGCGCCCCGTCGAAGATGCACTGGGTTCGGTGCGTGGCTTAAAAACGATGTGGTCCCGATGCGGTGACGACGGCGGTCGAGTGCGCTTGGGCTTCGACTGGTCGATGAACATGCACATGGCGCGCACTGAAGTATGGGAACGCTTAGATCGCATACGCGGCGACCTGCCCGATGATATAGGCGATATTCAGGTCTCGACCAGCTGGGATTCACGAGACGCCGATCAGCCCATTCTTGAAGGCCGCCTCAGCTCACCACGCGATCTGAGTGAAAGTTACGACCTGCTGGAGCGCAAGATCATCAAGCCACTGGAGCGCATCGCCGGCGTGGCGCAAGTTCGGTTGGATGGCGTGAGCCCGCGCGAGGTGCGCATCAATCTACGGGTAGCCGACTTGGAATTGCACGGGATTGATGTGCGAGATGTGTCGACCGTATTGCGGGCCGGAAATTTTGACCAGAGCCTAGGGCACATCACCACTGGCGACTCTCGCTTTGTTTTGCGGACCGTTGGCACTCTTTCGAATGTGGAGCAAATCCGCAATTTGCCTTTGCGGGCAGACGGCTTGCGGGTGAGCGACGTGGCTGACGTGGTTTACGAGGAGCCGCCGTTAGAATACGGCCGTCATCTTGACGGCGACTTTGCCATTGGAGTTACGGTTTCTCAGGAATCAAAAGCGAACACGGTTGAGGTCTGTGACCAGTTGGAAGCGGTGATCGCTAGCCTGAACAACGATCCGGAATTGGAGGGCGTCAATTTTCTGATCTGGTTTAGCCAGGGTCGAGAAATTCGCCAGACACTGAAGGATCTGACCTATACCGGCATCTTTGGCGCCATACTGGCCGCCGTCGTGTTGTTCGTGTTCTTGCGGCGAGTGGCTACGACGTTGGTGGCCGTTATGTGTATCCCGTTCTCATTGATCGTTACCTGCGGAATCGTTTGGGCACAGGGCCGGTCGCTCAATACGTTGACCTTATTGGGCTTGATTGTCGGCATTGGAATGCTGGTCGATAATGCGGTTGTGGTGATGGAAAATATTTTCCGGCATCGCGAAATGGGAGCCGACCGCAAGACCGCTGCCCGCCGTGGCGCCAGAGAAGTGACAACGGCTGTGGTGGCCGCCACCTTAACTTCGGTCATCGTTTTTATCCCGCTTATTTTTAACGAACCCAGCGAGATGAATATCTATCTCAAAGAATTGGGCATCACGGTTTGTCTCACTTTGATGGCTTCGTTGTTTATTAGTCAGACGCTCATCCCGTTGGCGACGTCTTGGTATATCAAGTCCAAACCCAAGCCGCGCGGCAAGTTGATGGTTGCCCTAGAAGAGCGGTACATAAAAGTCTTGAGCTGGAATTTGCGGCGCCGTTGGGTAGCCGTGGTTGTGGGGCTGGTTGTGGTGGCTTCGGCGGCATTCCCCATGAAGCATGTGGATATGAATTTCGACACCAGTGAGAGCGAGTTGTTCGTTCAGGTGCGATACGATATCCGTGACAAGATGAATCTTGCCGGGCGCGAGGATCTCGTGAACCAGGTGGAGCAGGCCCTGGAGCCTCATCGCGAGACCTTGATGGCCCGGTCGATTTACAGCTACTGGAGCGATCGTTTTACACTCACCCGTGTCTATTTGGCCGAAGGTGAAGCGAATGAAGATAACATAGAAGCCGTGCGCGATAAGCTGCGAGAGCTGCTGCCTGAAATTCCAGGCGTGAAACTCGACGTGCAGGAGAATAATCAGTGGTGGCGCCAAGATCGCGGTGCCAATCGTGTAGCATTTCAATTAGTGGGCGATGACACTGAAGTCTTGATGCGGTTGTCCGAAGAAGCTATCGCTCGGTTGGAGTCTGTGCCGGGCCTGAAGGACATTGGTTCGCGGCACAGCGAAGCTCAGTTTGAATTGCACATCGAACCCGACCGCGATTTGGCGGCGCGCTATGACATATCAGCTAACCAATTGGCCCAGGTTGTAGGTTTGACTTATCGGGGCCAGCGGCTGCGCCGATTCCGCACCGAAGATGGCGAGCGGGAAATGCGGATGACACTGGACGAGAAAGAAACCGAATCCCTGGACCAGCTGCGGAACCTGCCGTTGCTAACTTCGGATGGCCAAAAAGTGCCGCTTGCTTCGGTAGCGCGCCTCAATGAGCGCGAGGGCCGGGAACACATCCAGCGCGACAACCGTCTGACCAGCATGTGGGTCAGTTCGACGTACAGTAAGGGCACTCGGGAAGACTATATTCCGGCGGTGACCGAGTTGATGAACGACATGGAATTTCCCTTTGGATACAGTTGGACTTTTGGTCGTTGGCAAGAACACCAGAAAGAGCAATCCCAAGAATTTATGACCAATCTGATCCTGGCCTTGTTGCTGGTGTTTGCGGTAATGGCGGGGCTGTTTGAATCGGTGAGACAAGCCCTGGCCTTGATGATTGCGCTGCCGTTTGCTTTGGCGGGAGCGGCCTGGACTTTGTATTTCACCAACACCGGTTTTGACCAACCGGCGGCGATCGGGTTGTTGTTATTGATCGGAATTGTGGTCAACAACGGCATTGTAATGCTAGAGCATATCAACCAATACCGACGTGAAGGCATGGACCGGACTGAAGCCATGTTGCGCGGTGGGCGCGAACGTCTGCGGCCTATTCTAATGACTGCGGTGACGACCTTGATTGGCTTGGTGCCCATTGTGGTGCAGAAGCCTTCGCTTGGTGGCGTCTATTACTACTCGATGGCGTTGGTGATCATGGGCGGGTTGGTTGTCAGCACGTTCCTGACCTCGATTCTGCTGCCAACCCTGGCCGCCTTGTCGGAAGACGGCTTCGATGCCCTAGGCAGGTTGCCGCGACGTATTTTTAGGAGAACGCCAGTGGCTGAAGTTTCGGGGGAATCGGCTGACGGTTAAAAGACAAAAGGCGAGGAAATGTCATACGAAAATTCGGTATCAGATCACTACACCCATGGCAATTTGCTCGAAGCCATTGAAGCAGCGTTGCCGGCGCTCGGCAAGACAACCGCCAACCTCACCGCCGACGATCTCGCTCCTGTCGATGAATTCCATATTGGCGGCCGCCCGGCTACCGACCACTTGATGGGTCAGCTCGGTTTCTCAGAACAAGACCACCTTTTGGATGTGGGTTGTGGGCTTGGTGGCGCTGCGCGGCATATGGCCAGCAAATACAAAAATTTTGTAACGGGCATTGATTTAACTCTGGAATATATTGAAACCGGCCAAGCATTGTGTCGTTGGCTGGGGCTCGAAAAATTGGTCACGCTCAAACAAGGCAGTGCTTTGGATATGCCTTTTTCTGACCAGGCTTTTGGTGGGGCATACATGCTGCATGTGGGTATGAACATCGCAGATAAACGGGCGTTATTTGCAGAAGTGTATCGGGTCCTCAAGCCTGGATCTTCCTTTGGTGTTTACGACGTGATGCGCCAGAATACCGGTGAGATGAGTTACCCTGTGCCTTGGGCGTCAACCTCGGCCACCTGCGCTTTGGCGACGCCAGAAGAATATAAAGAATCACTGCAAGGGGCGGGGTTCGTGATTTCCGAGGAGTCCAGTCGAGGCGACTTCGCGCTGGAGTTTTTCGATCAATTGCGACAGAAAACAAAAGCAAAAGGTGGGCCGCCACCGCTTAGCTTGCACACCTTGATGCAAGCGAGCACGGCGGAAAAAATCAAGAATATGGTCGGTAACCTCACCAACGGTTGCATTGCGCCAGTTGAAATTATTGCTCAGAAAAAGTAGTGTGCGCCACAGCAAGTTGGCTGGGTTGGTGGACATAAGCCAAAGAGGAAAAAGCGATGCCTAATTATTTATGTATGCAACGCAGCTTGCCAGGTGGAACGAGCGAAAAACCATCTTCCAGCGATATGCAAGAGATGTACGCCAAGTTCATTGAATGGCAGGAAAGATTTGCGCCGAACATTGTCGATATGGGTGGCAAGTTTGGCGAAGGTCGTTTGGTGACCGCGGATTCAGCGCCGGATGGACCGTTCGTGGAAGTGAAAGAGCTGGTGGGCGGCTACATGATTGTTGCGGCCGAAAACCTGGAAGAGGCGATCAACGTTGCCGGTGGATGCCCTGGCCTGTTGGGCCCAAGCTCGGGTGTTGAGGTCATTGAGATCAAGATCCAGTGAGTTTGACTGGTTTGGTCGAACTTTCATTCCGGCAATGTCTCAAGGCTCGACTACGTTGGCAGAACATGAGATGCTGCTGTTAGATAAACGATAGACCTCAAAACTGGGAGCATTTTGGATGAGCCAAGACGATATTCAGGCGGCACAAAAAACGCGCATCTCGCGTTTTTTGAGCACTATTGAGCGTATTGGCAACGGATTGCCACATCCGGCTACTCTCTTTGCTTCTTTTGCCATGGTGATCGTTTTACTTTCGTGGTTGATGAATCGCTTGGGTGTCGAAGCGATCAATCCGATGAACGATTCGTTGGTGGTTCCGGTAAGTCTTCTTTCGCGGCACGGGCTGCATTGGATTTTAGAAAATACGGTAGAAAACTTTACGGGCTTCGCTCCTTTGGGAACAGTCTTGGTGGCGTTGCTGGGTATTGGAGTCGCCGAAAAAAGCGGCCTCATCGGAACGCTTCTTCGCCTGTTGGTTCATGCAGCGCCGGCGCGCCTGCTGACTTTTGTGCTGGTCTTGGCGGGAGTCATGTCCAATATGGCTAGCGACGTTGGGTATGTGCTGCTGGTTCCTTTGGGCGCCATCGTTTTTCTCTCGGTTGGGCGTCATCCCATTGCCGGCTTGGCAGCGGCGTTCGCTGGTGTTTCAGGTGGCTTCAGCGCGAATCTGGCGCTGGGTTCGATTGATCCACTTTTGTCAGGTATAAGCCAAGAAGCCGCCCGGATCATGGATCCGACCTATACGGTAACCCCAGCGTGCAATTACTACTTTATGGTCGTCAGTACGTTTGTTGTCGCCATGGCAGGAACGTGGGTCACTGAAAAGGTTGTCGAACCGCGTTTGGGTGTCTACGAGGGCAAGGGTTTGGTGGATGCAGAGGAGCTTTCTCCGTTAACCGATTTGGAGAAGAAGGGATTGGCCTGGACTGGGGTCTTAAACTTGGTGTCCATCGGAATAGTCCTTTGGGGCCTG
>JBLIOK010000192.1:0-5420 GCA_047639735.1 Candidatus Krumholzibacteriia bacterium
TTTGCCCCATTGGCAGACGCTCTGCGTCTCGAAGGCGAATATGAAGAAGCTCTGACGCTTCTGGAAAATGGATTGGTATTGCACCCAGACTTCCAGGCCGCAATGGTGATTTTGGGCTTCACGTTACTCGATGACGGGCAAAAAGAGCATGGCCGCAAGATTCTGCAAACGGTATTGAAAATGGATGCGGATAATTTGAAGGCGCTAGCTTGGTTGATCGAGGATGCCTGTGCCCGCTCGGCATGGGCGGAAGCCGTGCCCCTGCTAGAACACATGGTCAGTATCGAACCGGATGTGTCCCACTGGTCGCAAACGTTGACCACTATTCAAAAAAAGGAGACTCCGTCTCCGGTCGGGATGAACAAGGCCGAATCATTTGCAACAATGACATTGGTCGACATATACATAGCCCAGGGCTATTACTCGAAAGCCCGTGAGGCTTTGCTGCGCATGCAGCGGCAAGAGCCTGGACGGACCGATATAGGCTCGAAGTTAGCAGAGCTGGCTGCTAGTCGTGGTGGGGAGAGCGAGGCGCCTGCGGCCGACGCCGGGCGGTCTTTTAATGAGATGCAACATGGGAGACGCGAAGATTTGACCGTCAAGAGAGCTGCCGAGAAGAAGAAGTTTGCCGAATGGTTGGGGCGGATCGAAACAGACGAAAGCGCGTCTCAGTGAGTCCGCAGCAAAAACCTATTATTCACTTATTGGGCGGCCCAAATTTAGGCCGCTTGGGAACCCGAAAGCCCGAAATTTATGGATCTACGACTTGGTCGGAATTGACCGATTTGTGCCATGAGTGGGCATCAGGTTTGGGACTCGGCCTGGTGTTCGATCAAACTGACTCGGAGGGCGAACTGGTGCGCCTTGTGCATCGAGCGGGTGATGAGAGTGATGGATTGATTCTCAATGCGGCGGGATATACTCATACATCGGTTGCGGTTCGCGATGCGGTTGAATTGGTATCGGTGCCGGTCATCGAGCTTCATCTCACGAATCCCGCTGCGCGCGAGCCTTTTCGGCGTGAAAACCTCCTCGCCGATGTGGTGCAGGCTGGTTTGCGTGGATTTGGCGTAAAGGGCTACCAGATGGCGCTGATCGGTATGGTTGAATTGCTTGGCAAATCTGAGTGACTCTGGTCAGCGAATTGATTGCGAAGTCTGCTAATGCGTGTTATTAATGAGCGTCTTTTTGATTACCTGATTTTAGATGAAACGCCCCTTTTTGGAGGACTGTTTTGGCCGACACAAGTGATTTTCGCACCGGGTTTACGATGCGCCATAAGAATGGTTTGTGGACGATTGTTGATTTCCAGCACGTAAAGCCCGGCAAAGGTCCGGCATTTGTGCGGACCAAACTGAAAAATGTCGAAAACGGAAAAGTTGTCGACATCACTTTTCGCTCTGGCGAAAAGATTGACGAGGTGCGCCTAGAGCGGCGTGAACACCAATACTTGTATCCCGACGGCGAGTTTTACGTGTTTATGAACACGGAAACTTACGAACAGATTCAGTTGCACCAGGACGCTCTCGGCGATTTGCCCAAGTACATCAAGGAAAGCGACATGTGCAGTGTGCTTTCCCTTGAGGGCGCGGCGCTGATGGTCGAGGCACCTGCGACAGTGGAATTGGAAGTCGCTCAAACTGATCCAGGTTTGAAGGGGGACACCGCCCAAGGCGGCTCCAAGCCTGCTACCATGGAAACAGGGTTGGTCGTTCAAGTGCCACTGTTTATTGATGAGGGCGAAGTCTTGAAAATTGATTCGCGTACTGGAAAATACCTGGGACGAGTTTAAGCTGGGAGGACAAGATTATGGCGAAGGCAGCAAACGGAGGATCGGGCTTGGACATCAAGAAGATTCGCGAATTGGTGAAGTTGGTGGAGGACAGTGGTATCGAAGAGCTCGAAGTTGGAGATGGCGACACCACTATTCGGATCCAAAAATCATCGGGAATGATGATGAGCGCTCCATCAGTAATTTCTGCTGCGGCGATGGCGGCTCCTGCTGCCAGTCCGTTGCCAGCGTTGGTCAATGAAGCAGCAGGTGGAGAAGCCGGTGCGCGCAGCAAGTGGCGTGATGTGCGTTCACCTATTGTGGGCACATTTTATCGTTCGTCTTCACCGACAACTCCGGCCTTTGTGAGTGTCGGCGACAAGGTAAAAGTAGGACAACCCTTGTGCATCGTCGAAGCGATGAAGGTGATGAATGAAATTGAGGCAGAATTCTCGGGCACGATCAAAGAAGTCCTGCTTGAGGATGCCATGCCGGTTGAAGCCGAAGGCGTGATGTTCCTTGTTGAGCCTGATTGAGGCTGAATAGACGATTTAGAGTAAAAAGTGGCCGGTTCTCGTAAGAGGGCCGGTTTTCTTTTTGTCCTCAAGACTTCAGCGCAAAGGCCGATCAAACAAAGAACTCGTGAGCCTTCGACTGGCCCGAAATGCGCTGATCTATAGACAGGAGATTATCTCGTTATGGATATCAAAAAGATCTTAAAAGAAATGATCGCGCGCGGCGCGAGTGATTTGCATCTAAAAGTTGCTACGCCGCCCTGCTTTCGGATCAATGGCTCATTGGTTTATGGCGACTATGAATCGCCTACGACCCAAGACATGGCTGCGGTTACGCAGCAAATACTGGCACCAGGCCAACGTGAAAATTTTGAGAACACCAAAGAGATTGATTTTGCCTTCGGCCTGCCGGGAGTTGCTCGTTTTCGCGCAAATTTCTATGTGCAGCGTGGAAGCGTTGCAATGGTATTCCGTCATGTGCCCGTGGAAATCCAGAGTCCTGATGAATTAGGACTACCAGCTGTTGTGAAAGAGTTGGCTTTGCGTCCGCGTGGATTGATTTTGGTAACCGGAACCGTTGGTAGCGGCAAGTCGACAACTTTGTCTTCCCTTGTTGATATCATCAACCGAGAATCATCGCGGCACGTGATCACTATTGAGGACCCCATCGAGTTTCTGCATAAAGATCGCAAGAGCATTATATCTCAAAGAGAAATCGGTTGTGATACAGGAAGTTACGCTGAAGCCTTGAAGCATGTTTTGAGGCAGGATCCAGATGTGATTTTGATTGGCGAGATTCGTGATGCTGAATCAATGAAGGTCGCTCTGACGGCAGCGGACACTGGGCATTTGGTTCTGAGCACGATGCATACGACTGACGCCACCCAAACCATCAGTCGCATCATCAGCTTTTTCCCACCGCATCAGCAACAAGAAATCCGCTATCTCGTGGCTTCGACAATGCAAGCGGTGATCAGCCAACGACTGGTCGCTGATGCCGACGGCTTGCGCCGCTATCCGGCTACGGAAATCATGATCAACACCAGCACCATTCGCGATTATATTCGTGATGCCGAAAAGACGGTGATGATTCGCCAGGCGATTCAAGAAGGATTCATCCAGTACCAGATGCAAACCTTCGACCAATCATTGATGCAGCTCTATAAAGAGCACAAGGTCACCATCGAAGCGGCCACACGCGCGAGCAGCAATCCGCATGAATTCAAACTACGGATCAAGGGTATCCAGGCCAGTTCCGACACCACTTGGGATCGTTTTGAAGATTCGGCCAAAGAGGAAGAATCAGTGCTGCAAAAGATCTGAGATCTTGCTTTCAGCTCGTTAGGTCGAAAAACGGTCCCACTGGGGCCGTTTTTCTTTGGATATGCCTTGTCTTAAGGAAACTTAAGGAAACTTAAGGGATCTTAAAGAACCTTTCCCTTGCAACAGCGGCCTAAGAAAGCGAAAATACAGGCAAGTTCTGTCTGAAAGCCATCTCTTTTAGGAAGTCGTGAATGTTCAAGAAGATCCTCATTGCTAATAGGGGCGAAATTGCCCTGCGCATCATGCGAGCCTGTCACGAATTGGGCATACAAAGTGTTGCGATTCATTCGGCTGCTGACGCCGATTCGTTGCACGTGAAATATGCGGATGAATCCGTTTGTGTGGGTAAAAAAACGAGTGCGGAGAGCTATCTTCGGGTGTCCAATATCATTTCAGCAGCCGAGATAACGGGGGCTGACGCCATTCATCCCGGCTATGGTTTTTTAGCTGAAAGCGCCGAGTTTGCAGAAATTTGCGTAGAAAATGGATTCACGTGGATTGGTCCTTCACCAGAAGTGATTCGCCAGATGGGTGACAAGGCTACGGCGCGCAAAATGGCCGTGGAAGCCGGTGTGCCTATTGTGCCCGGCACTGGCTTGATCGATGAATTGGAAGACGCCGTTGTAGCTGCCGAAAAAATTGGATATCCGGTGATTGTCAAAGCAACTGCCGGCGGTGGTGGCAAGGGCATGAGGGTCGCGTTCGATGAAGCCGAATTGCGCAGTGGCTATATTGCTGCTCGCACCGAAGCCGGGGCATCTTTTGTTAGTGATGCTGTTTACTTAGAAAAATATTTGGTCAATCCCCGCCATGTGGAAATTCAATTGATGGGTGATAGCACTGGTGATGTATTGCACTTTGGGGAACGCGATTGCTCGGTTCAACGTCGTCACCAAAAGCTCATTGAAGAAGCACCATCGCCAGCTGTTACGCCAAAATTGCGCGAGACGATGGGGGCCGCCGCGATACGTCTGGCGGAACGGGTTGGATACGAAAGTGCAGGCACTGTTGAATTCCTCCTCGACGAAGACAACAGCTTCTATTTTATGGAGATGAATACTCGCATTCAGGTCGAGCATCCTGTGACTGAAATGGTGACCGGTATCGACCTGATGAAGTGGATGATCCGAGTAGCTGCTGGAGAGAAGTTCGATTTTAAACAGTCCGACATCAAGGTGACCGGCCATTCGATCGAATGCCGCATCAATGCGGAAAACCCGGAACGGGATTTCATGCCTTGTCCTGGACGTGTTTTTTATTACCATGCTCCTGGTGGACCAGGAGTTCGAGTCGACACTCATGTGTATTCTGATTACATGGTTCCGCCACATTACGATAGCCTGCTGGCTAAAATCATCACTCATGGCAAAGATCGCGAAGAAGCTGTCGCACGGATGCGGCGGGCATTGGCTGAATGTGTATTCGAAGGCCTGCCCACCAGCACGCCCTTCCATGTGGAAGTGCTGAACAATCCGGTATTCCTGCAAGGGAAAGCCACGACACGTTTCATTGAAGATGAATTGGCCCACCTCCAGGAGGGGTTACGTGTCCGTGCCAAATCGGAAGAAGGCTAAGAAGAAGAGCGGCGACACTTGGCATGAGTCAGCTTGGCTAAGTGGGTTGCTCTTGTTGGCGGTCGCCTTGTACATGGGGCTTTCGTTGACGGGCCAAGTGGGGGCGTGGTGGAATATTGTCGATGGTGGTTCACTGTCTGACATCGCCTTGCGTGAAAATCCAGGTGGGCCCGTGGGTTCTATTATCAATGTCGTCTTGCATTTGGTTTTTGGTGGGCTCTGGTGCTGGACCATGCC
>JBLIOK010000193.1:0-5348 GCA_047639735.1 Candidatus Krumholzibacteriia bacterium
GACGCCATCGAAAATGCCCATACTCTATATGTAGGTGAAGAACACTCTCGGCACGCGCTCAGGCTGTGCCAACAAAATCAAGACCGTCCGTTGCTCATCGCCGGCGACGGCAAGAACATACCTCAAGACGACGGCATGGTCCGCTTCTACGTTGACGAACAGCGGGTTCGTATCAACGTCAACCTTCAAAATGTCGAACTCACTGACCTCAAGATGAGCGCAGAATTCTTACAACATGCCACACTAGTCTCCCCTAACAAGGGAGAGCGATAATGTTCCGTGGGCAGTTCAATCGGTTTTCATTTCAAGCCAAGGTCTTTTTCTCAGCGGCTTTCGTCGGCACTCTCTCGCTTGTTCTCGTTGGCGGCATTTTTATTGTCCAAGACGGCCTGTCGTTCCGCAAAGGTTTAGCTGCCGAAAATCAGAGCAAAGCCGGCATCGTGGCTCACGCGTGTGCTTCTGCGGTGGTTTTCCGCGACCCTGCCTTTGCCGACCGAGTCCTCATCGGCTTAACCGCATCGCCTGAAATCACCACCGCTGCGATCTTTTATAGCGATGGAACAAGATTTGCTGAATACATTCGGTCTGATATGCCTCGGCACTTGGTCACCGAAGCCGGGCCGCTGGGCAGCTACTACTCTGATGATCACCTCGACACAACCATTCCCATCTATTTCCAAGAGCTCGAAGTAGGCACTATCACTTTGCGGACCGAAGTCCCCAATTTAGCTTCCCGAGTTGGCAACTACGGCTTGATTGTCGCAGGTATTGCATTCTTGTCCCTCATCATCAGTCTTCGCCTAGCTCGCAGTTTTTTTCGTACCCTCATGAAGCCGATCCAGGAACTTGAATCGACCACAAAACTCGTCACCCTTCGCGACGACTATTCCCTGCGCGCGGAAAAATTTGGCGACGATGAATTAGGACGCTTGACCGATGCATTCAACGCGATGCTCTCGCAAATTGAAGAACGCGAAAGCGCCTTGCGCGAAAGCGAAAACCGATTCGGCGGCTTGCTTAACCGCCTTGGCGAAGCGGTTTTCCGCATGACCGTGCCAGACGGGGTCTTCGAATATTGCAGCCCCGCCGCCGAAAGTGTTTTTGGATATCCCGCCAAAGAATTTACTGATCGGCCAGGGATTTTACAATCCATCATCCACCCCGAATCTGCTGAATTTCTCGAATCCGAACACAAGAAGCTTTTAGCGAATGAAGCCTCGGTGGTGTGGGAATACAAGATCATTGATCCAACTGGTAAGGAACGTTGGATCCAACAAACCAATGTCTTTGAAATTGATCAGACGGGAAATCTCACGGCGTTGCAGGGGTGCTGCACTGACATCACCGCAAGACACCGAGCTGCCCACGAAAAAAAGCAGATGGAATACCAGATCAACCAAAGTCACAAACTGGAAGCCCTTGGTACTTTGGCTGGCGGCATTGCACACGATTTCAACAACATTTTGGGCTCGATCATGGGCTACGCAGAGTTGGCGACAATGAAACTCGCCAAGGACGATCCCGCACAAGATTACCTGACTCAAATGAGCATTGCTGTGCAACGAGCGACAAGCATGGTGCGCAAGATCCTGAC
This sequence comes from Candidatus Krumholzibacteriia bacterium, assembly GCA_047639735.1. Taxonomy (GTDB): domain Bacteria; phylum Krumholzibacteriota; class Krumholzibacteriia; order LZORAL124-64-63; family LZORAL124-64-63; genus JAGRNP01. Next base: position 1,595 of record JBLIOK010000193.1, read on the forward strand.
CTTTAGTCGGCACGGTGAGCAAGGGAAAATGTCGGTAAAATTAAACACGGTCGTCGAAGAAGCGCTCACGTTGATACGTCCCTCATTGCTAACCAACGTCACCGTAAGCACATCGCTGTCCGCCGACTATGGCAAGGTGATGGCGAATTCCAGTCAGATCCAACAAATCGTGATGAACCTGTGTACCAACGCAGCGCATGCGATGGAAAATCAAGGCGGCAGCCTCGAAGTCGCACTTACCGAAACCACAGTTGATGAAAACAATTCTGACTTGACCGAAGACATGGATGCGGGAGTCTATTTGCAACTTCGCATTAGCGACACGGGAACCGGCATAGCCGAAGGCGTGAAAGAACGCATATTTGAACCCTTCTTCACCACCAAGCCCAAGGACAAAGGCGCCGGTATGGGCCTGACGATGGTGTACGGCATAGTGCGTGACCACGGCGGTAACATTTTGGTCGACAGTGCGGTTGGCCAAGGCACAAGCATTCGGGTTCTATTTCCGGTCACGCTGAGTCTGGCTCAAAAAGACAGCGATCAACCCCACGAATTCGTCTCAGGTGCCGGCCGTGTGCTTTTGGTCGACGATGAAGAAATGCTGGTCAACCTTGTGCAAAAAACACTCGTCGTTTTGGGGTATGAGGTGGTCTCGTTTACCGACCCCAATGAAGCTTTAGAAGCGTTTCGGGCGCGCCCCGATGACTTTGATGTCTTGGTGACAGACCTCACAATGCCTGGCCTCACGGGGCGCGAATTGGCCCACGAAGTGAAGGCCATCGCGCCAAATTTGCCGATCATTATTTGCAGTGGGTACAATAAATACGCGAACCAGGATACGGCTGATTCCCTAGGCATATTCGCCTTTGCCCAAAAGCCCCTCAAAGTCAACGAACTCGGCAACCTGATTGCCAGTGCCCTCGACGCCGACCATCAAGCCACCAATGATTTGAACTAATACGACTGCGAGAACAGCACTCGACCCTTTGAAGGTAGGCCGCAATGCACACACTCGCCGACGGATTCATCACGTTCAAAGGGCACATTGCGAATTGTCACCTTGGTTTTGCCTTGGATTTTTTTCTCACAATCCCCATCACCGCACCAATGACTCAAGGCGAATCCACCGTCGCCCTTGAAGAGGGCCTTAAAATCATCCCAAGTGTCGACATTTTGCGTTGCTTCATCGCGGCGAACCAACGCGCGTTCATACAGTTCGGATTGAATACGATCCAGCTCGGCCGGAATCGCAGTCTGAAGGTCGGCAAAAGCCACTGAGTTTTTAGCGCGGTCGTGGCGAGCGGCCATCATCACGCTCTCGGATGCCAAATCGCGCGGTCCGATTTCCAAACGTAGCGGCACACCTTTGCGCTCCCACTCGGCATATTTCCATCCGGGGCGCATGTTGTCGCGCTTGTCGACATAGACCGCGCCCACGATTGGCCGCAATTCCGTCGCGATTTTCTCAGCTGCCGCAACCACGTCGGCCATCTCTTCGTCGCTGCGCCATATCGGCACGATGACCGCTTTCGTGCCTGCAATTTTCGGCGGTAGAATCAACCCATCGTCATCACTGTGAGTCATGATCAAGGCGCCCATTATCCGGGTGCTCATGCCCCAACTTGTCGCCCAAACATATTCCACCTTGCCGTCGGCATCTTGGAATTTAACGTCAAAAGCTTTCGCAAAGTTTTGGCCCAAATCATGGCTCGTCGCCGCCTGCAGAGCCTTGCGGTCTTGCATCATCGCTTCGATGGAATAGGTCTCGACCGCACCGGCAAATCGTTCGTTGGCCGTCTTGGTGCCTACGACAACCGGCATAGCCAAGATATCTTCAGCAAACCAACGATAAACCTCTAACATCTGGATCGTTTCAGCGTGGCTTTCTTCGGAAGTCGCGTGAGCCGTATGCCCTTCTTGCCACAAGAATTCCGTTGTGCGCAAAAACATTCGCGTGCGCATTTCCCAACGCATCACGTTGGCCCACTGGTTGATCAACAGCGGCAAATCCCGATAGCTTTGGATCCATTTTCGGTATTGGTCCCAGATCACGGTTTCGCTTGTTGGGCGGATGACGTACTCCTCCTCCAACTTGCTGTCAGGGTCTGGAATCAGATCAACTTTGCCGTTCACCGTCACTTGCTTCAAGCGGTGATGAGTGACAATGGCGCACTCCTTGGCAAAGCCTTCGACGTGTTCAGCCTCTTTGGCCAAGAAGCTCTTGGGAATCAACAAAGGGAAGTAGGCGTTGACGTGCCCCAGCTCTTTGAACTTGTCATCCAAAGTGCGCTGAATGTTTTCCCAAATCGCGTAGCCATTGGGGCGAATCACCATGCATCCGCGCACCGGGCTGTTGTCTGCCAATTCCGCGGCCTGGATGACGTCCAGATACCAACGGCTGTAATCGGCTTCGCGCTTGGTGATTTTTACTGCCATGATCAAGCCTTCCAAAGTTCGTCACATTGTTTGTTGACGCACTGCGAGATGGCGTCCAACAAGTCTGTACAATAGTAAATTGAGGTCGCCGGATAAAGGCCGCCGCAATAATCGATTTTTAACCCGCTTTTCGCACCAACCAATATCGCTCCTGCGGATCAATGCCGTAACGATCGCGGTCCGCTGCCGAGACTTCATCTGCGGCCACAACCTCCGTTACTGACCAACCAGGGCGCTGGATCAAAGTGCCAAAATCGGGTGCAAACTGCCAAGCATGGGCGTGAGCGCGCATAGGATCAATTTCGATTTGCTGGCTCTTCGTTTGGCCGGGCTCAAAGGGTACTTGAATCCAGGCGGCGCCCCCCGGCATAAGCACCCTGTCAATTTCAGCCAAACATTCGTCCAATTCGGGGATGTGCTCCAGGACGTGGCTGCAAAAAACCCACTCGATCGATGCGTCGGCAAAAGGTGTGGAGCGCAAATCTGCCACCACATCCGGCGCAAAGCGCGGGTCGCCAATGGCAATATCAGTGCGGAAGCAGCGGGCCAGGCCTTCATGCTCTAACAAAAAACGCACTGCGGTTGACAAGCTAAATCCGACCATCACGGCCGGCGTCCAGCCTTTGCGATTAGCCAACTCGCGTCTTACTCCCAAAACCAATTGGCGGTGCCGATCAAAGGAACCGCAGCCAGGGCAGATGCAATGGTAAATAATCTCATCGGCCGAAATGAAGGACCGAAAATGCCGACCGTGCCAGTTGCACACATTGCATTCGCGACCCCCACCAGGGATTAACTTGCCTTCTGCCTTGATCAACAGATTCCACAATATCGCGACAATCACTTTGAGGGATTGGATAGGATGCCGCCACAGACAAGCTGGCGAGTTGGCATCGAGCAAAATTTGGGCAGCAAATTTGACGGCGGACAAAGATTTCCTCCACAATCGGTCAGTGATCAACGCTTGGATATCAGGTAGATATGATAACAGGGGAAAGTTGGGAAGCAAAGGAGGGGATCAAGGGCGCCAACGCAGGCGCAGGCTGGCGAAACCCAATGCAGAATCGTCAGAATTTTCGGTGTGGCTTTCCGGCTCATAATTGGCCATCACATCGAGATCAATCACATCTGAAAGGCGCCAAGTCCCGATGAGCCAGATTTTCCAATAGTCGAAATCTGTATACAAGGCAACCGTATCGTCGCTGAATTCATCGCTCGGCTGCAGTTCAACTCCAACCGGCGCCAGATCGACCACGCCTTGCTCATAATTTCGGCGACCGTATTCCAGCGTGAGCGAGCCACCCACCGCCGCGCCATA
>JBLIOK010000194.1:0-5333 GCA_047639735.1 Candidatus Krumholzibacteriia bacterium
CTCAATCCATCCGAAGTGGCAGAATTGCGATCTGAGTTGCGAAAGAGCCAAGGGCAAAAGGAGAAGTCGTGACAGATTCTCAATGGGATTATCAATCGCTTTTTAGAAACGGTATCCGTGCGACGCGACCCTACAGCCCGGGAAAGCCCATTGATGAAGTCAAACGCGAGTTGGGCATGTCCCAGGTTATCAAACTAGCGAGCAACGAAAATCCAGAAGGTCCCTTGCCGGAAGTTCTGGAAGCCATCAACGTGGCGGCGTTGGGATTGAATCGCTACCCAGATGCATCCAGTTATGACCTGACCCGTAAACTTGCCGATCAGCTGGACGTCAGTAACGAAGAAATTTTTCTCGGCAACGGTAGCAACGAAATTGTCAACATGCTCATCCGGTCCCTGATCAGCCCCGGAGAAAATGTTGTGTTTAGCGACCATAGCTTCATCGCCTATGCCTTGATTTGCCAAGTGCACTTCGAATGCGGACGAGTCGTACCGTTAACGAAGGACTATCGTCACGACCTGACGGCGATGGCTGCGACAGTAGACAAGCAGACGAAGCTTGCGATCGTTTGCAATCCCAATAATCCCACAGGCACTTACAATACCATTGAAGAACTGGAAGCCTTTTTGGCCGCTGTCCCCAGCTCAGTGGTTGTCGCCATTGATGAAGCTTATTACGAATACGTAACGGCCTCAGACTATCCACAAACTCTGCAATTACGGGAAAAACACCCCAACTTGGTTATCCTGCGCACGTTCAGTAAGATTCATTCTTTAGCCGGCTTGCGCATTGGCTACGCCATCGGCCACCCCGGATTCATCGGCGAGCTGCACAAAACCCGCGAGCCCTTCAACGTAAACATGATTGCCCAGGCGGCGGCTTGTGCCTGCCTGGACAACTGGCACGAAGTGGCTGGCCGCGCCCAACGCAACACCGACCAGAAAGAATGGCTGGTAAAAAAGTTGGAAGAAATGGGCTTGGCAACCGTGCCCAGCCAGACTAATTTTGTCTTTCTGAACGTGCCTGTGGCTGCCGGTGAGGTCGCCAATAAACTATTGAAGAAGGGCGTTATCGTGCGCCCCATGGCCGCATTTGGTCTCGGTGATGGCGCCATGCGTATCAGCGTCGGTCTGCCTAAAGAAAATCAACTGTGCCTCGAGGCGTTGAAGGAGATCCTGAACCCATGACCGCTCCGCAACCTCATAAAATTTCCGCAGACCTGGCTGCTGACAGCAAGACGCCTCTGGTTTCACGCACGCCTGACCAACAGCCGACGATTGTACGGGTCGGCAAGGTGGAATTTGGCAGCAAGAAAGTGGTCCTGATTGGCGGACCTTGCGCCGTCGAAAGCGCTGTTCAAATGAGCGTTATTGCAGACGCTGTCGCAAAAGCCGGTGGCAGCATGTTGCGCGGAGGCGCATGGAAACCGCGCACAAGCCCTTACGATTTTCAAGGTCTGGGCGGAGAAGGCTTGGACATTCTACAAGCCGCTCGCGATTTATCGGGGCTGCCATTCGTAACAGAAGTGATGGATCCGCGTGAAGTTGAGCAAGTGGCTCAATCAGCGGACATGCTACAAATTGGCAGTCGCAATGTGCAAAACTTTCCGTTGCTGCGTGAAGCTGGGGCCAGTGGTGTGCCGGTGCTCTTGAAGCGCGGCATGATGACCACAATTGACGAATGGCTCAGTGCAGCAGAACACCTGCTGGCCGCCGGCGCAAAGGATGTCGTGTTTTGCGAACGCGGCATCCGAACTTTTGAACCTTCCATGCGCAACACCCTCGATGTGGGGGCCATTGCCGTGCTCAAAGAGCGCACGCACTTGCCTGTCATCGTCGACCCGAGCCACGCAGCCGGCGATCGCAAATATGTTGCCGCACTCGCCCGAGCAGCGGTGGCCGCTGGCGCCGACGGCTTGATGATAGAGACCCATCAAAATCCCGATGCCGCCTTGAGCGATGCCGCCCAAACCCTGACCTTATCAGCCTTCACTGACCTTGCTAACTCGTGTCGTCAAATCGCGCGTGCCATTGGCCGGGACCTTTAAAATGATGACTCGCCACCCGGGAGAATTGCCGGTAGGCCAATCGGAACTCTTGCCCTCAGACGCCGTGATCGCCATTGACGGTCCAGCTGGAAGTGGCAAGTCAACCACGGCTCGCAGCCTGGCCGATCGATTTGGACTGCTCTATATCGACACCGGCGCTATGTACCGAACACTCACTTTGGCATCCCTGCAAAACAACATTTCAGCCGCCGACGAAACTTCGCTAGCCAATTTATTGGCGGAATCTTCGTTGGAATTGCAAGCAACCAAGGGCGAATTGACCGTGCTTTGGAACGGCAAAGATGTTTCGCGTGAGATCCGCACTCCGCAAGTGGAAGCGCTGGTTTCGCAAGTTGCAGCGCATCCATTGGTGCGTCGAGAAATGGTTACCCGCCAACAGGCGATGGGGCGGCGTGGTGGCGTTGTGATGGAAGGCCGCGATATCGGCAGCGTGGTTTTCCCGCTGGCGACGGCTAAAGTTTATCTCTCAGCCTCGTTGGAAGCTCGCGTCGAACGGCGTTACCAGCAATATAAACAACGCGGACGCGCAGTGACCCGTGAAGCGTTGACTCACGATTTGGCTGACCGTGATCGACAAGATAGCGAACGTGAAACGAGCCCACTCAGTATCTGCCCCGACGCCTTTGTGATCGACAGCAGCAACATGAGTTTGGCGCAGCAGAACGAAGCCTGCGCTCGGGCTTGTTATGTTAATCCCGCTCTCGATCAAGATCTTGACACTGACTTGCCTGTTGCCCTGCGCGAACTGCCAGCTCGATACAGATTTGCCTATTTTATAATGCGTGGCGTTTCTCGCTTTTTTGGACTCAAGCAATACGGCAATGAAGGCAAAGCTTTGCCCCGCGGATGCATCATCGCCATCAATCACGTGAGCATGTGGGACCCGCCTTTTGTGGGCTCGACTTTTCACCGCTATCCCGTCCACACTTTGGCCAAAGCTGAACTGTTTAAGTTATGGCCCTTAGGCCAGATTTTCCGCTGGGTCGATGCTATCCCAATCAAACGACAAGGATACGACGCATCGGCCTTCAATGGAGCGAAGACTATTCTAAATGCCGGACACAATTTGGTCATTTTCCCTGAAGGAACCCGCCGAGCAATCGGACACCCAGGCCCAGTGCGCAAAGGGTTAGGGATCGTGGTCCAAGCGACACGAGCGCCTGTCTTACCCATCTTCATCCGCGGCAGCTATGGCAAGCACCCAGGAGGGAGCTTGCTCTCGCCTCTCGAGATAAATTACGGCCCATTGATGCGCTGGCACGGTCTTGATGCCCTGCTGGAGAAGCGCGAACCCAAAGAAGTGAGCGGTGTGATTGGCGAGTTGTGCGAGGCTGCATTCCGCGAACTGCAGACACGGTCCTACGCCAGATCACCAGAAACCCCATTTGAAGCCCGTTTGGGGCAATTACAGCTCAAGAAATTTGCAATTCGTCAAAGCCAAGTTTTTGGCTCATAAGTTCTTATTTGATACCGAAGTCACTCTGTCTAAGGCACGCCATTAATTCTCCGCATTTCTTGCGCCATATATAGAGACGGCATATATTAGACCGCTTGCCGGACCGTTTGGTCCGGTGCATTTTCATGTCACTAGGAGGCAACCTTTCATGACCAACCCCGAATCCGCGTCGGATAATAACGTGGCCGAAAACACCAAACCTCGGTCCAGAAAACCCGACTTTGATAACGACGACGACGAGCGATCAAGCAGCCACGCGGACGCTGAAGTATTGCCCACGCCGGCGGCTCCCAAACTGAGCGCAACGTACGAACAAGACAGCATTGTAAACTTCGATTACCTCGAAGAAGAAGGACAAGCCGATGAGCTGTCCTACGACGAAATGCTTTCGCTGATCAATCAGTACGAAGAGACTCTAACCGATATCCAAGAGGGACAAATCCTCAAAGGTACGGTTATTGAAGTGCGCGAAAATGAAGTTTTGTTGAACATCGGCTTCAAGAGTGAAGGCGTAATTAACCTCGATGAGTTTGGCGCTACCGAAGTCAACGTCGACGACACCTTCGATGTTTTCCTTGAAAAACTGGAAAACCTGGACGGTCTGGTTGTGCTCTCCAAAGAGCGCGCAGACTTCCTGAAGGTCTGGGACAAGATCAAACTTGCCCACGAAGCCGGCGACATCGTCACCGGTGCTGTCGACCGTCGCATCAAGGGTGGATTGGTGGTCAAGCTGTGGGGCGTCGATACGTTCTTGCCCGGCAGCCAAGTTGCCTTACGCCAGGTGCCTAACCTGGAAGATATGATCGGCGAAGAAATCCAATGCCGTATCATCAAGAAAAACAAACGCCGCCGCAACGTTGTTGTCTCGCGCCGTATTGTGCTTGAGCAAGAGCGCGAAGAGAAGAAGCGCACCTTGATCGCCGAACTCGAGAAGGGTCAGACCCGCTTGGGTATCGTCAAGAATATCACCGACTTCGGTGCTTTTGTTGACCTCGGTGGCATCGACGGCTTGCTGCATATCACCGACTTGAGCTGGGGTCGCGTAACGCACCCAAGCGAAGTGGTGACTATTGGTGAAGAAATTGAAGTCAAAGTATTGGACTTCGAAGAGCAACGTGAGCGCATCAGCTTGGGCTTGAAGCAATTGCAATCATACCCATGGGATGATGTGGAAGCCAAGTACCCCGAAGAAAGCATCGTGCGTGGTCGTGTGGTTTCAATCACCAACTACGGCGCCTTTGTTGAATTGGAAAAAGGCGTCGAGGGCCTGATCCATATTTCGGAAATGAGCTGGACTCGTCATATCAAGCATCCTTCAAAAGTTGTCAGCATTGGCGACGAAGTTGATGTGATGGTCTTGAAAATCGACAAGGGCAACGAGAAGATCAGCCTCGGTCTCAAGCAATGCGAAAGCGATCCTTGGTTGACCTTGATCGAACGTTACCCCGTTGGTTCATCCATTGACGGTGTCGTACGCAACCTGACTGACTTCGGCGCATTCGTCGAAGTTGAAGAGGGCATCGACGGCTTGGTTCACATCTCAGACATGAGCTGGACCCGCCGCGTGCGTCATCCCAAAGAGATCCTCAAGCGTGGCGATGAAGTGACGGTCCAAATCTTGGATATCGACACGAACAAGCGCCGCATCAGCTTGGGTATCAAACAACTCAGCGAAAACCCATGGCCGACCTTAGCCGACGATTACCCACTGGGTCACGACCTTGATGGTAACGTCAGCCGTATGTTGGACCACGGCATCATCGTCGAGATGGGCCAAGACCTGGAAGGCTTCGTGCCAATCGGTCACCT
>JBLIOK010000195.1:0-5318 GCA_047639735.1 Candidatus Krumholzibacteriia bacterium
GACATGGTCGAGTTGATCCAAGTGCTGATGCACTTCTACTTTGATGAAAGTTGTGGCCAGTGCACACCTTGTCGTGAAGGCACGGGTTGGTTGCATCAGATCATCAAGAAGATGCGTCGCGGTGAAGGCACTGAAAGTGATTTGGAATTATTAGATCATGTGTGCGAAGGCATGGCTGGCTTGACGATTTGTGCATTGTCGGATGCGGCTGTGATGCCCATGCGCAGTTTTATTGAAAAATTTCGCCCTGAATTTGAAAACCTCATCCAAGAAACCGCGACCGCAGGCAATACCAGCCGCTGGCCGCGGGGTGAGTAGGAGTAGTCGAATGGCCAAGTTGACCATCGACGGCAAAGAACTCGACGTTGCTGACGGCAGCAGTCTTTTCGACGCCTGCGCCACCGCACGTGGCGAAGATTTGCCCCATTTTTGTTACCACCCTGATTTATCAGTGGCAGGTGTGTGCCGGCTTTGCCAAGTGGAAGTCGAGGGCATGCCCAAGCTGACCATCGCCTGCAACACAGCAGTGCGCGACGGCATGGTGGTGCATACGCGCAACAAGCGGGTAAGTCAGGCCTCGCAGCAAATATTGGAAATGCATCTGATCAATCACCCGGTTGATTGCCCTATCTGTGACCAGGCGGGCGAGTGTGGATTGCAAGACCAGTACATGAATTTTGGTTTGTACGACTCGGAAGTCGTCATCGAGGAGAAGGTCAACAAAGCGAAAGCGGAAGTGATCGGGCCTCAGGTCATTTTGGACAAAGAGCGGTGCGTTTTGTGCACCCGCTGCGTCCGCTTTTGCGACGAAGTGACGGGCACTTCGGAGTTGGGTATTTTTAACCGCGGAAATCGCGCGGAAATCGGCACCGCACCTGGTGTTGAATTGGACAACAATTACAGCCTGAATACGGTGGACATCTGCCCGGTTGGGGCCTTGACCAGCCGTGACTTCCGTTTCCAAAAACGAGTCTGGATGCTGAAGGGCACCGAGTCTGTTTGTGCCGGTTGTGCTACCGGGTGTAATGTGCGCATCGACCACGAGGGTGGGCGCATATATCGCATGATACCTCGGCGTAATGAAGCGGTTAACGGCGCTTGGATGTGCGACTCAGGGCGCATGACATATAAAGGCGTGCACGACGAAAGCCGTATGATTGATCCGCAGGCTAAGGGCGCGACGGCGCGTTGGGCTGACTTGCAAGGCGATTTGCAGGGAATGCTGGCAGACGGCTTAGGGTTGGTTATCACCAGCGCTCACCAAAGTTTGGAAGAAATGTTCATGTTGAAAACCGTGGCTGGCGAGGCCAAAATTATTGGCGGCCTGGCCGGCAGTGACATGGATACCGGTGACGAATTGTTGTTGAACGCCGACCGCACGCCGAACCGCAGCGGCCTGGCGATGCTAGATTTGCATGAAAATGATGGCGCAACAATGGCTGCGACCATTAGTGGGACTAAGGGCACGGTGCTGATCCATGGTGGCAACCCAGCGAGTGACAGCGCCGTGGCCAGTGCGATCACAGCTCATGGGCGAGTGATTTATATAGGCACCCACAACAACGAAACAGCTCAGTTGAGTTCGGTGGTGTTGCCCGGTGCTACTTGGGCTGAAAAGGCCGGAATTTTTGCGAACAAAGATGGGCGATTGCAAAGCTTGAAACAGTCAGTTGCGCGACCTGGCAGCAGTCGGGAAGATTGGCGCATTTTGTCTGAGATGATAGGCGCTGAAGGGCCCAGCAGTTTGAAAGCTGTGCGCGAGGCGTTGGCGGAGTCCTTGAACCTGGGTGAGGTCAACTTGAACAAGTTGCCGTCAAATGGATTGGCAACCAACGCTGTACCCGCCGGAGGTAATAGCTGATGCCGATCGTTCTGGAATCATTGGCTAAAATCGGCTTTATGTTTGCCGTTATTTTGGGCATGGTGCCGTTGTTGATCTGGGCCGAGCGCAAGGGCGCTGCCTATATTCAGGACCGGACCGGTCCCAATCGCGCCAGTATCGGTGGCATACGCTTGGCTGGATTGATTCATCCTTTGGCCGACGTGTTAAAGCTGATTTTTAAAGAAGATGTGCAACCGGCTTCGCGTCACAAAGCGTTTTACAACTTGGCGCCGTGGCTGGCGATGACTATTGCTGTCAGCACTTACGCCGTGATTCCTTTTGGCGACTATATCATGATCGCAGGACAAAAATTCGCGTTGGTGGTGTCTGACCTGCAAGTCGGAGCCCTCTATGTCTTGGCGGTATCGAGTTTAGGCACCTATGGCATCGTAATGGGTGGTTGGGCGGCCAATAACAAGTTCACCTTCTTGGGCGGGATCCGTGCTACGGCACAGATGATCAGTTACGAAATCAGCTTGGCCCTCGCCTTGATGGGCCTGATGCTGATCTTCGCATCATTGCGCATCACTGACATTGTCGCTGGCCAAGGGGAATTGATTTTTGGCTTTTTGCCCAAGTGGGGCGTTGTCGTGCAGCCGCTGGGCTTCATTCTGTTTTTAACGGCGATCTTTGCCGAAACTAATCGCAATCCCTTTGATCTGCCGGAAGGCGAATCTGAAATTGTGGCTGGGTTTCACTTGGAATACAGCTCGCTCAAATTCGCTCTGTTTTTCATGGCGGAATATTGTCACATGGTGGTGGGCGCGGCCTTGATCGCTTCGTTCTACTTCGGTGGCTACAACATTCCGTGGATGCCGCGAGAGGTATTAGAGGCCCATGCAGGCGGACTGTTGACGGGCAAGCTTATCGGGATGGTCATCGCAGGCGTCATTTTTGGTTCGCTGTTTATGCGCCGCGTGAAAAAAGAGGCTGGTAAGTTTGGGGACGCTCGTGACCGCGAGCCAGTGCTTGGCGCTGGCTTTTGGTTCTTGGTTTCCTTTGGTGCCTTGGGCGCATTGCTGCTCAAACCATGGACCATCGGCCCGGATGGGGCATCCTTGGTGGCGACCTTCGCGCAGACCTTTGCCTTCTTGGGCAAAGTCGTGTTTTTCTCTTGGTTCTTTATCTGGGTGCGCTGGACACTGCCGCGCTTTCGATATGACCAACTTATGCATCTAGGGTGGAAAGTTATGCTGCCCTTAGGACTGCTCAATCTTGTTGTCACCGCTGTGGTGATGGCCCTCGTCTGAGAGGACGTGTCATGAGTTTTGAAGGACTACCTGAAGGAGCGACGAAGAAGAAAGTAACTTTCTTCGAGTCGCTGTATGTGATTGAAATCGCCAAGGGGTTGGCGGTGACGATGAAGCATTTGGTACGAAACATTTTCGCGACCAGCGAAATGCCGACGTTGCAATACCCTGAGGAAAAGATGGTTTACAGTGATCGATTCCGCGGGCGTCATCGATTGACCCAGCGTGATGACGGTACGCCGAAATGCGTCGCTTGTCAGATGTGCTCGACTTATTGTCCGGCCGATTGCATAACGATCGTAGCTGCTGAGCACGACGATCCCGCCATTGAAAAATTTCCACTCACCTTCGACATCGACTTGTTGCGTTGTGTGTTTTGCGGGTTGTGCGAAGAGGCATGCCCTTGCGATGCCATCCGGCTCGATACAGGAATTTATGAAATGGCGGCCAATAACCGGGCTGCCTTTGTAGTCGACAAAGACTTTTTGCTCAACAATACGACCGACGGCACGCTCTAGTCTGCAATACGGCATGCAGGCCGAGAAGGGGAACGGTAGGATAAAGAATGGAAGCGTTTTTATTTTGGCTATGTGGCGGGTTGATGGTTTTCGGTAGCCTGATGACCGTCATCCAACGCAGCGCAGTGGTTTCGGCGGTGTGGCTGGTCTTCGCCTTCATTGCCGCCTCGGGTATTTTTGCCCTCTTGAACGCGCCGTTTTTGGCTGTGATGCAAGTATTGGTGTATGCCGGTGCCATCATGGTGTTGTTTCTCTTTGTGATCATGATGCTGCAAGGGCCTGAGATGGAGGGCGAACGAAAACGCATTCCGATGAGCCTGTGGCCAGCGATTGCGGTGCCGGCTGTGGCGATCATGGTGATGTTGATCGGCTACTTTAAGAGCCACGGCTTGACCAGCTTTCGGGCTGACGTCGCCTCTGATTTTGGCAGCCCTATGCATGTGGCGAGCTTGATGCTCGGAAAATATCTGATGGCTTTCGAATTGATTTCCATTGTTTTGTTGGTGGCTGTGATCGGGGCCCTGGCCATCGGTAAAGAAGAGAGGAAGCTCCCGTGGAAATAACTCTCAGTCATTATCTCATTTTGGCGGCGATCATTTTTGTGATCGGCATGGTGGGCTTCATTGTGCGCCGCAACGCTATTGTGATGCTGATGAGCATCGAGTTGATGCTCAGCGCGGTTAATATTGTTTTCGCTGCCTTTTCTCGCCACAATGGCGATGCCGGCGGCCATGTGTTTGTGCTCATGAATTTTGCGGTGGCGGCTGCTGAAGCAGCCATCGGTTTGGCCTTGTTGGTGGAGATCTATCGGCGCCGTCGCACGATTGACGTTGACGACCTCACAACCCTGATGGAGTAACGCGTGGAGAGCCACACTTCTGAAATTTTACTGAGATGGATCGTAGCTGTCCCCTTGTTGGGCGCGACTATCAACGGTTTGCTCAATCGCCGCATCCCGCGCAAATTGGCGGGCTTGTTGGGTTGTGCCGCTGTTGGAAGCAGCTTTGTCATGGCTGTCATGGTCTTCCTGAGGCTCAAGGCAATGCCAGCTGAGGCGCGCTTGCTGACCGATACGGTGACCACTTGGATCGGCTATGGTAATTTCCAGGTGGATCTGGGTTTCGCCATCGATCCGCTCAATGCGGTCATGGCTTTGATCGTTACGGGCATCGGCTTTTTGATCCACGTCTACTCATTGGGTTACATGTCCCACGACAAGGGGTCGGCTCGCTTTTTCACCTACTTGAATCTCTTCATCTTTTCGATGATGACTTTGGTGCTGGGTGAAAATTTGCTGATGCTCTTCGTTGGCTGGGAAGGGGTGGGCTTGTGTTCCTACCTGTTGATCAGTTTCTGGTTTGATGAAGAAGCGAATGCTGCCGCAGGTAAGAAGGCGTTTGTTGTCAATCGGGTTGGAGACTTCGGGTTCTTGTTGGGCATGTTTTTGATCGGCACCCATCTGTTGCCGCATTTGGGAGTTGGCGAAGGCGTCTTTAGTTTCCAAGTCTTGCAGCAACACGCTGATATCTTCGCGCCGGTGGCAACGGCAATTTGCCTCTTGCTCTTTGTGGGCGCGGCCGGTAAATCTGCGCAAATCCCACTCTATATCTGGTTGCCAGATGCTATGGCCGGGCCAACGCCCGTGAGTGCGCTGATCCACGCCGCGAC
>JBLIOK010000196.1:0-5316 GCA_047639735.1 Candidatus Krumholzibacteriia bacterium
AGTTATGCGCATTTGATAAGAAAGTTTTGGTCGAAGCCATTACCCGCGAGTTGCATCGAGGGGGCCAGGTGTTTTATGTGCACAACCGAGTGCAAACGATCGAGGGCACCGCGCAGCTTATTCGCGACTTGATGCCCAACGTGAGAGTGGCCTGGGCTCACGGCCAGATGAAAGAAGAGAAGCTCGAGCACATCATGACCGAGTTCCTCGATCAAAGGTTTGATGTCTTGGTTTCCACGACGATCATCGAATCGGGATTGGATATGCCGCGAGTCAATACGATCATCATTGACCGTGCAGATCGATTTGGCCTCGCTCAACTCTATCAGTTGCGCGGCCGGGTTGGTCGAGGCAATCAACGCGCCTTCGCTTATCTGATGACTCCGCCGGGCGAGCGTTTAACCTCCGAGGCCCGTCGCCGCTTGGCCGCTTTGGAAGAATTCCAAGCCCTGGGTTCGGGATACCATATTGCGATGAGAGATCTGGAAATTCGCGGTGCTGGCAACCTGTTGGGCGAAGAGCAGCATGGTCATATGGAAGCTATCGGGTTTGACCTCTATTGCCGCTTGCTGGAAGAAACGGTTGCGGAACTTCAAGGCGGCGGCGGTGTTGCTCCTCTCGAAGTCGCGGTTGAATTGCGTGTATCAGCCTATCTGCCAGATGATTACGTTGGTGACCCACAGCAAAAAATGGACCTCTATCGGCGCGTCGCGCGCACTCGGAAAGTGGCAGCCTGTTTGCGCTTGCGGGACGAATTCCGCGATCGATACGGTCTTTTGCCGCCGGCAGTGGAGAATCTCTTGAAGATCCAAAGTCTGCGGATTCGAGCCGGAGCCTTGGGTATTGATGAGATCAAGGGCACTCGTCTGGGCCTCGACTTCTTTTTCGCTGGCGGACACGAGCCCTCGCCCCCTATTATTCAGGGCTTGATGGCCACTGGCCCCAAAGGCCTGCAATTTAAGGCCGTAGAACATTTCATTATGAAAGTGCCCGCGCCCAGGGAGGAACAACTGGTCGTGGCGTCCGTCATGCTCGACCGATTGGCTGAACTTTGTGACAAGGAGTGACCATGTCCCCGTCTGAGACGACCCCTGAATCGAATCGCCCAGTCCGCGCAACGAGTAGCGCGGGTAATCGTTTTTCTTTGATCTTACGATCCATAGTCGTGGTTATGCTCGCCATCGGCGCGCTGGCGACTGTCGGCTGTGGCGGCGGCGAGAAAGCTGCCGAAGATGTCCTGTTGGCTAAAGTTGGTACAACCGAAGTGATGGGCAGTTATTACGAAGGCCGACTGGTCCTCATTGAAGAAAATGAATTGCCGCGAGACGAAGACGGCCGTGTTATGGACACGTCTGAACAAGCGGGCAAAATGAAGTTTTTAGAAAATCTGATCAACAAAGAAGTGATGGTGCAAACGGCAGCGTCGATGGGTTACGGCAGTGATCCGCAAATTGACGGTGCTCGTCAAAGTTTGTTGGCCTACGAAGCTGGTTTGGCATTGTGGAGCGGGGAAATCGCCGAGCCAAACAACGCGATTTCCGAGGAACAACTGCAGGCCTTTTATAGTCGTATGGGTTCCAGTCGCCAATGCCGCTACGTGATCACGAACTTCAAAGAGCAAGCGGAAGAAGCCCGTGCCATGGCTTTGACCGGGGCTGATTGGCAAGACGTTGTCGATACATTCCATGACGGTGATGTTGATCCCGAGGGAAAATATGAAATCTCGGTGCCCTATGGTCGGTACAACGCCCCCTTTGAAAATGGCGTTTTTAACTCAGAAATAGGCGCGGTAACCGCGCCTATTACCACAATTTATGGGTTCTGGGTTTTGAAAATCGACGGTGAAAAGGCCGGCAAACGCCCGCCATTGGAAGAGGCCAAAGCCAAGATTTTAGACATCACCCGTGGCCGCATGATTTCTCACACGCGTGAAGAGTTTAAAAAAGAATTGCGTGAAAAATACGCATTTGTTTTGCACGAAGATGCTCTGTGGAAAGCCTTTCAAGGTATGCCCAAGAAAGAAGACATCTTTTATCCAGGGACTAAGGATGCGGTAAAACAAGAAGACTTGGAGCCGCTGAATGTCTCTACCGAAGACCGCGAATTGGCTTTCTACGGTTACACTAAGGGTGATGGCACAGAACGCCTCTTCACACTTGGTGATTATAAATCCAAGTTTGACAACATGAGTGTCTTTCAACGCCCAAAGGCTGCCCAAATGCTGGGCGGATTGCGCGCTAAGATAATCGAAGACGTGGAAAAGATTTTCGTCGACTTGGCAGCACGCGATTTGGGCTATTACGAAGATGCCGGTGTTTTGCTGAAGGTGAACAAAAAAGTTGAAGAAATGACGGTCAACCGCCTTTTCAATGACATTGTGCGCGACGAGACTCGCATCACGGCCGAAGAATTGAATGCGTTTTGGGAAGAACACATGACCGATTACTATCAACCGGAAACGCGAAGTGGGCGTTTGGTTATTTGTGTCAATGAAGCTTCGGCCAAAGACGCCAAGGCGGACCTTACATCAGGTGCTTCATGGCGCGATGTGCTGGTCAAATTTGGCACCAGCCAGGAAAACAAATCGCGGTCTGGAAAGATTGAAGGGGTTCGAGCCGATGTGTCGGGCGCCGTGGGTGTCGCGATGTTCCAACTGGACATAGGTGGCGTGAGTGAACCTTTCGTTTTGGAAGAGGGGACCTACGGTCTGGTCATGCTTGAAGGTGCCACCGAGCCGTATCAGCCGGAACTTGCAAGCTTGGCCGAAGACCTTGGCAAGCGCATGGCTCAAATTCGCGAGGAAGAAACATTCCAATCCTTGCTGGCCAAATGGAAAGCAGATCTGGTGATTGAAGTCTTTTCTGAGAAATTGGTCACGATGAAATCGTGGGAAGCGTTGACCTCGCCGCCAGTGCCTGAAAACTTGGTGCCTCGGACCTAAGTGTGGCAGTCGATCGAATGGAGTCGCAAAGGTGGAAATGATGACCGGAAATTCGTTTGATAAGCTTTGTCGGCTACAATTGCTAGGGGCGGGATCTGGCCGATGGTCAACCCGCCCCTGGGTTTTTGTGGCCATGGTTTGGTGTTTGACGACCGCGGTTG
The DNA here is from genome assembly GCA_047639735.1 of Candidatus Krumholzibacteriia bacterium. Taxonomy (GTDB): domain Bacteria; phylum Krumholzibacteriota; class Krumholzibacteriia; order LZORAL124-64-63; family LZORAL124-64-63; genus JAGRNP01. The sequence continues at coordinate 3,103 of JBLIOK010000196.1, forward strand.
CTGCGTCCAGCCATGCTCAAAGCGAGCCGGTCTTGGTTGATCGCATTGTGGCTATCGTTGATGAAGAGTCCATCTTGTTGAGTGACCTCAACCGAGAAATCGAACTCTACAAAATGGAACGCGAGTACAGTGGCGAAGAGATCACCGCCACTGACTCGGTCGTGCGCAGTGAGATGCTTGAGCGATTGATTGAAAGCAAGCTCATTATCGCCGCAGCGCGCCAAGCTGACATGCAAGTCGACGATGCGGCGGTGGAAGAAAGCGTCAATGAGAAAATCCAACAGTTTGTCGATCATTTTGGGTCCTTAGAAAAGCTGGAATCTGAGCTCCAACGCAGCGGCATGACCCTCAGCGATTATCGCACTCGGATGAGCAGCCAATTGCGAGATCAGCAGTACTTGCGTTTGGTGGTGGGGAAATTTATCCGGCCAAATGTCGAAGTGCTTGAGAATGAAGTCCGTGAATACTACTTGGCGAATCTGGACCAGATGCCCGCCGAACCCGACAGCTTGACAATCGCCAATATCTTGATTCCAGTGCAGCCGTCGGTAGAGGTGCGCCAGTCGGTGCAAGCCGAGGTGAAAAAAGTTCAAGAGGCTTTGGCAGCAGGCCGCAATTTTGATGAAGTCGCTCAAGAAATGTCGCGGGGCCCGAATGCTGGCCGGGGCGGCATTGTGGGCGTTGTGAGCCCAGGTGATTTGTTCGATGCGAATCTGGACCGCATTGTATTTGCCATGGAAGTGGGCCAGGTTAGCGAACCAGTCGTTACTGGTCGAGGTGTGCATTTGGTGCATCTGGATGCCATTCAAGAGGGCAATCGACGGGCGATTAGCCAAGTGTTTTTGCCCATTGAAGTGTCGCAAGCGGATGTCGATGACGCGAAATCTAAAATCGATACGGCGCGGCTCCGTGTGACTACCGGCGAGTCTTTTAGTCTGGTGGCCAGCGAGATGAGCGGCGATCCTGCCAGTGCGCGCAATGGAGGAGTGCTCGGTACCTTTCGTTTGGAGGACCTGTCGACTCAATTCCAAACAGCGTTGGAGGATGTCGCGGTCAATGAGGTTACTGAACCGACCCTCACGCCTGCCGGATGGTATATCTTCAAGTTACTAAGCCGCACCGAAGGGCACATGTACACCTACGAAGAGCTGCGTGACAATTTGCGTCAAGTGGTTGAAAGCCAGAAAATTGAAGTCGAGTTGGCCGAGTATGTGGCTGGATTGCGCACACGGTTTTTCATTGACGACAAGTCCAGTTGATCGCTATGGAGCGGAACTCTCGTTTTTGAGCAGTTCCGTTTCGGCAGCTAGGAATTCGGCCAACCACGGAAACAGTTCCTGCACTTTGTAGCATTCGTCTGCGAAACGAGACATGGCGGCTACCTGTCGGCTACGCCACAAGACGCGGATCCAATGGCGAAACGCGATTTCTGCATCTTCAGCTGACAACTCCACTTCGAGTTCAAATTCATCACCCGATGCCAACGCGCATACCAAGTGCCCCATTGCCAGATGAGGTTGTGGAACGCTCATCTCATTCAGGAGGTGTTGGGCCAACTTGATGTTCCCACTGCCAATCAACTGTTCGGCCCAGACCTGGGCTGAGTCGGGGTGAGCGGTTACCTGCGAATCAACAAAAGACGTTAAAGATTGCGGGGAAAAGCTGATCACAGCCAAGACCGCTTCCACGTCGCGTGGGGCTGACTTCAAGGCTTCCATGGCCCATTCGCTGGCTTGCGTTAGATTGCCGGCGCCAGCAGCTAATCGGCTCAATCCCAAATGCGCGCGCACATGGTGGTGGTTGGCCGAGCCCCGTTTGTCGGCTAAACAGGAGGCAAAGGCTTCGGCGGCATCGGACGAACGGTCCAGCAGTTCTGACCAAAGCCCGCGCTGCAGATGCCAGGCTGAGGAGCAGCGCACTCGAGATTTTGTTTGATCCAGCCAAATCAGAGCCTGTTCAGGACCAATCGGCAACCCGCGGCTAATCAGCGCAGCCAACTCGCCACTCCAGTGATTGTTCATGAGCGACTTTCGTTCACCATCAGACAACTCTCCCCTCAAAATGGGATCGACTTGGGTGGCCGCAGCTCTCCACAGTTCTGTGTCTTGCCAATAGCGTGCTGACTCCAAGAGCTTAAACCAACAGTAGAAGTCTCGTGGATCGTCGCGCAAAACCTTGCGCAACAGGCGTTGGTCCCGTTGCCGTTTGTCTTTG
>JBLIOK010000197.1:0-5250 GCA_047639735.1 Candidatus Krumholzibacteriia bacterium
CCGCGCCCGATCTTCGGTTTCACGCTACTTTTGCGGTGTCGGCATTGTTGGCTTGGAGTTTTGGGGGCCTGGTTTTCAAGAAGTTAGCTTCCAGCGCAGCCTTAGAATACGCCCGTATCGCTGGCACCATTGTCTATCCTTTCAATTGGCTCTTGCGCCCGTGGTCTTCGCTGATGCTGGCGGTGATGAACCGTCTTGATGATACGCTCTGGCTCAATGAAACCCAGCCGCACTTGTCGGCTGGTGAAATTCGCGGTCTGCTGAACACAGATGATCAAGACAACATGTTGGAAAAAGAAGAACGCGAGATGATCCAAAGCATCTTCACCTTTCACGATACCGCGGTGCGTGAAATTATGGTGCCGCGCATCGATATGGTTGTGCTTGATGGTCAGCTGGAGGTTGCTGGTGCGTTGGCTTTGGTCATTGATAAGGGCCATTCGCGCATACCCATCTTTGAAGGCAGCGTTGATAAAGTGACAGGCATCCTTTACGCCAAAGACTTGTTGAAGCTGTACCGTGAGGGAGCCTTGGCGGCCAAAGGAGTGCGCCTCGCTGATTTGGTGCGCGAAGCTTATTTTATTCCCGAGAGCAAAAAAATTGATGAAGTGCTGGATGAGTTTCGTGCCAAACGGATTCATATGGCCGTGGTGATTGATGAATATGGTGGCACGGCTGGCCTGGTTACCTTGGAAGATGTGATCGAAGAAATAGTGGGTGAGATTGAAGATGAATTTGACGCCGAAGAACGCTTGCTGAGTTGGGTCGATGGGCGTCAGGTGCGGCTCGACCCCAAGATTGATCTCGGGGACTTGGCCGAAGAATTGGGAGTCACTTTTGCTGAAGCAGAAGGTTTGGCAACGAGCGAAACTTTGGGCGGCTTGGTCTACGAAGCGGCCGGCAATGTGCCTAGTCAGGGCGATGTGGTTAGCGTTGCTGGGTTTGAAATCACGGTCGAGGAAATTGTTGACCAACGCCTGATGGTTGTTTTGTTGAAATCCGAAGAAGAAATGCCGGGTTTTGCCCGTAGTTTGGATTCTACTGCGGGGCAGGAATAGTCATGTTGAAATTTCTACAGCGCCATTTTTTGACGGGTCTTTTGGCCATGACTCCACTGGTGATCACCAGTTGGATATTGTGGCGTTTCTACAACATCATCAATAACAACATGCGACCGCTACTGGCCAAATTGCCAACGCTAAACAGCGCCTACCCCGAATTCTTTCTGACGATCATGGGCGTTCTCGTCTTTGTGATTTTAATCACTTTTGTAGGGCTCTTTACGCGCAACGTGATTGGCGTGGCGTTCTTTCGCGTCTTAGAACGATTTTTTAAGCAAATCCCCTTTGTCAAAAGTCTGTTTTCATTGGTTCAGCAAATCGCGACTGTCTTGTTGCAAGATCAGCGCACCGCTTTTCAGAAAGTGGTGCTGATCGCCTACCCACGGCCAGGTATCTATTCTCTTGGTTTTGTGACACGCGATGAACCGGGTGATGAACTCGTGACCGTGTTTTTGCCCACTTCGCCCAATCCGACTTCGGGCTATATGCTCTTGCTGCCACGCGATGAAGTGCGGGCACTTAATATTGCAACTGAAGAGGCCGTGAAGCTGATTGTTTCCGGCGGTGCGGTCATGACGTCTGATCAACTTAAGATGATCAATGACGAACAAGTTATTTTGGCAAACCTCGTAGGAGGTGAATCATGACCGATAAGATGAATGACCAAATAGCGGATGAAGCGCAAGACGAACGCGTGCTCGATCCGGCGAATCTTGATGCTGAACATCACGCCCTTGAACGCAAGTTCACCGAGTTATTGAAAAAAGATGACGATGGTGGCGTGCGGGAGCTGGCTTTGGAGTTGTCGCCCGGCGATTTGTCTGAAATTTTGCGGCCGTTGAGTGTCGAAGACACCACTCGAATTCTGAAAGTACTGCCCGCTGACCATCTGGCCGATGTGTTGAGCGAAATCGACAATCGCAGTTTGAGTGTGCTTTTTGAGCTGCTTGATGTGGATGCCATCGCTGACTTGGTGGAGGACATGCCGTCCGACGATGCGGCCGACGTGATTGGAGAGTTGGACGAGGATCAAGCCGCTGAAGTCTTGGCGGCAATGGAAGTCGAACAGCGCGATGAAGTGGCAGATTTGCTGCAGTACGCGCCGGAGACCGCCGGCGGCTTGATGGGCAAGGAATACACCACGTGTACCGAAGGACAAACGGCGGCCGAAGCCGTGACAGCCTTGCGTGGTTTGGACGATGACGATCTGGAAGAGACCCACTTTGTGTACGTCGTGGATGCGCAGGGTTGTTTGACCGGACGTGTGCCGTTGTATCGATTGGTGATTTCTCGCCCCGATCAAAAAGTTAGCGAATTGATGGAAACGGACCCGCTTTATGTTGAGGTGGATTTAGATCAAGAAGAAGTGGCGGCCTTTGCGCGTATTCATGATTTGATCTCTGTGCCGGTGGTCGATCATCGCATGCGGTTGGTCGGTCGTATAACGGCTGATGATGTGCTTGATGTGATGGAAGAGGAGGCGACCGAAGATATTTCTCTCCTCGCCGGTGTTAGTGTGGGGGAATACGGTGAACAAAGCGCTTGGCGTGTGGCACGGTCGCGTTTGCCCTGGCTTTTAGGAGCGCTGGTTGGGCAATCGGGCGCGGTTATGATTTTGAATCATTTTGAAGCCAGTTTCCAAGCCAAGGTATCGCTTATTATTTACATACCATTGATTATGGCAATGGCGGGCAATATCGGCATTCAAACCTCGTCAGTTGTGGTGCGCGGCTTGGCCACTGGTGAGATTGATTTTTATCATCTTGGTCGGCATTTGTTGCGTGAATTCAAGACGGCCTGTTTTGTCGGAGTCGCCGTGTCGCTCGTGGTCTCGGGTGTGGCGGTCCTGTATAAAGGCGATCCTGCCATATCAATGGTTCTAGGGTTGACCATGCTCGCGGTGATTTTGTTCGCGGCGATGGCCGGAGCAGGAATCCCGCTTCTTTTGCACCGCGTTGGCGCGGATCCGGCAGTGGCGACGGGGCCATTTATTACGACCGCAAACGACGTGGTGAGTATGTTGATTTACGTTGGCTTGGCTACGCAAATGTTGGGCCTGGGGAGCACCTCTTAATATGGGAATTCTGCCCCAACCTTCAGCGAGTTGTGATGCTCTTGTCCTGCGCGTTTGGCCGTGTGGTGAAACGAGTGTCATTGCATCTTTGCTGACCTGTGATTACGGATACGTGAAAGTGATCGCCAAGGCCGCGCGCCGCCCAAAATCCCGCTTGCGCGCATTGGTGGAGCCGGGGCGATTGGTCAATGTGGAGTTCAGCCTGAACGAGAAACGCGAGTTGCAATACTTGCGTGGTGGCACGGTGGAATGGGACTCCTTAGGTCCCGGCACGACCCTCGAACAAACGGCATTTCTGCAAGCAGCGCTCGAGCTTGCTGATCGATGTCGCCCCTTGGGCAATCACGCTGGTGACGACAATTCCAACGAAGCGGCCTCGCAGTTGTTTCGCATTTGCGACCACTTCCTTCGGGTGTTATCCTCGCCTTCTTGCGTACGCTCCGATTTGGCCTTTTTTGCCTTCGAGTGGCAACTGTTGGCCGCGCACGGCATGGCTCCAGAAGTGGACCTGTGCACAAGCTGCGGGCAAAACTGCGACGATTTGACCGAAGATTCGCTGTGGTTCAGCCCTTCGGAGGGTGGCGTTGTCTGCGGTGCTTGCGCCCGCAAACCTGGCGCTTCCACTGGCAAGCCCTTGGGGTCCACCGTTTGGGGTATTTTTACATTGATGGCCAGCGGGGAATTGAGCCTAGATGCCGATTCTCCCTTGGAACGACCATTGCGCCGGGAACTCGGCGCTCATTTGCACAACTTTTTGGGCTACCATTTGCCTGGGTATCGCTTGCCGGCAGCTTTAGACCTGCTACGAGCACGGAAGGAACAAAGCGGATGATGGAATATCAGGAGATGATCAGTATTCTCCATAAGTTTTGGAGCGACTACGGCTGTGTCATTGTCCAACCGTACAATAGCGAAGTGGGGGCGGGCACATTCAACCCCAGCACTTTTTTGCGCGCTCTTGGTCCCGAACCCTGGAACGTTGCCTACGTTGAACCGAGCAAGCGTCCGAAAGACGGCCGCTATCTTGAGAACCCTAATCGGGTGCATCAGTTTTACCAGTACCAAGTCTTGTTGAAGCCCAATCCCGCCAATAGCCAAGAATTGTATCTTGAGTCGTTGGCGGCCTTGGGAATCAAAGCCGCTGAGCATGATATCCGCTTTGTCGAAGATGATTGGGAGTCGCCCACCTTGGGCGCTGCTGGCTTGGGTTGGGAAGTGTGGCTCGACGGCATGGAAGTTTCGCAATTCACCTACTTTCAGCAAGTCGGCGGGGTGCGCTGCAAGCCTGTCGCGGTCGAGTTGACCTACGGCCTGTTGCGGCTTTGCATGTTTATTCAAGAAGTCGATCACGTGAAGGATATTCTGTGGGGTGGCGGCCTGACCTGGGGCGATGTGATGGGCCAGTTTGAAAAAGAATACAGCGCCTTCAATTTTGAAAAAGCCGATGTGGATTTGTACCGGCGTCACTTCGATGACAAAGAAGCCGAGGCCAAATCGCTTTTGGAAGATGGACTCGTCTTTCCCGGTTACGACGCGGTGATCAAGTGCAGTCACATCTTTAACGTGCTTGAGGCTCGTGGCGCGATCTCGGTTACTGAGCGCACGGGATACATTGGGCGAGTTCGCAACCTATCTCGCCTGACGGCGACCACTTTTGTGCAAAGCCGTGAAGACCTCGGCTTTCCCTTGCTCAAGGAGACGGTAGCCGAATGAGTGCGCAAGCCCATGACTCGCTTCCATTTTTGTTAGAAATAGGCACCGAAGAAATCCCAGCGCGATTTATCCCCGCGGCCATGCGGGATTTGGAGCGCCTTTTTTGTGATGAGCTCGAGAAGGCGCATTTGGTGTCTGAGGGTGTGCGCGTTTTAGCCACACCGCGCCGGATGACTCTGATGATCGAATCGTTGTCGGTCCGCCAACCGGATCGCGCCCTGGAAATCAAAGGACCGCCGGTATCGGTGGCGTTTGATAGCGACGGCAAGCCCACGCGAGCTGGGGAAGGGTTTGCTAAGAAAGCAGGTCTGACTCTCGACGAATGCGAACGCGGCACCGACAAGCGCGGTGAATTCCTCTTGGCTAAGGTCACCGAAACGGGCCGACCAGCGACTGAAGTGT
>JBLIOK010000198.1:0-5237 GCA_047639735.1 Candidatus Krumholzibacteriia bacterium
GGAATATCTCCGCGATCGGCGCGGACTTCACAGACGACCGTCTCGACTTCTTGCCATATTTTGAACCGATTTTCATCGGACCAGATGGCCGTCATTTGGGGACTGGCGTAGCGGGAAATCAAAGTTGGAGCCCTGCCTTTTCGGAAGGGTGAACGGATCCGGCCTGAGGGCCGGGGAGGTTGGTGAAAAACCGCAACAACGGCGCAAAACCGTCGATCTTTGGTCACCTCGCACCGTGTAAAGAAGAAAACTAACCTCTTCGCCAAACGGTGGCAAGGAGCGAATCGCCGTATTTGGCTGTCGTGTTGGAATAAAACTGGCCAAATGTCAGAGAAAAGTGTAACAAAGTGAAGCCAAGCCAGTGCTAATGATGGAAACGACAATCCAGTGTCAATTTCAACAAGCCCGATTCTCTCTAATACCCGCACAGGAGAAACTCATTGAGCACAGCCCCAAATGATTTGACCACGGCCCCGGTCCCCGAGCTGGTGCGCAGGCTGACCATTCCCGCCTCCTTGGGTTTCTTCTTCAATACCATGTACAATGTGGTCGACACATACTTCGCAGGACAATATTCGACCACTGCTTTGGCTGCCCTCTCCCTCTCGTTCCCCATCTTTTTCTTGCTGCTTTCCTTGGGCATGGGATTTTCTTCTGGTGCCGGCGCCCTGATAGGCAACGCCCTCGGCGCCAATGACCGTAAGATGGCTGCGACGTTTGCGAGCCAGGGTGTATTGATGAGCCTCTTGCTGACGGTGATCGTGATGACCGTCGGTTTCTTGACGGTCGAACCGCTCTTCAGATTTATGGGTGCTGACGGCGAATACCTCACGATATGCACCGACTACATGTACGTTATTTTAGCCGGTACTGGTTTTCCGCTGGTTGTTTTCATGTTCAACGCGATCCTCAATGCTCAGGGTGACATGACCAGTTATCGCAATTTCCTGATCGGCGCCACGCTGCTCAATATTGTGCTGGACCCTTGGTTTATGTTCGGGGGCTATGGAGTTCCCGCGATGGGCATTCGCGGCCTCGCTTTGGCCACGGTAGTCGCCCAATTTTTGGGCGTGCTTTACATGGGTTGGAAGGCACGATCCACCGGCCTCTTATTCCGCAGCGAAGGCGCCGTTTGGCTGCCACAAAAGTCTGCGCTCAGAGAGATCACAGGGCAAGGTGTGCCGGCCAGTTTGAACATGATGACGGTAGCGCTTGGCATTATGATCATCACTTGGTTCTTGAGCCGGTTCAGTGAGAATGCGGTGGCTGCCTATGGCGTGGCCACCCGAATTGAACAAATCGTGCTGATGCCTACGATTGGGTTGAATGCCGCCACAATGTCCCTGGTTGCTCAGAACGGAGGAGCGCGCCTCTTTGGGCGGGTTTACTCCATTGTGCGTTCTGCTTTGATTTATGGCGCTATCGCGACCGCCCTCGGCGGCGTCTTGTTGTGGTTCGGCGGCACTTGGATGATGAGCCTTTTCACCGATGACGCCAGTGTCATCGCCATCGGCGCGCACTATTTACGCATCGCTGCCTTTGCCCAATACGCCTACATATTGCTCTTCGTCAACATGTCAGCCTTGCAGGGCATGAAAAAGCCGGCTTTTGCCCTCTGGATTGGCCTCTATCGCCAACTCGTGGCTCCCATTTTTTCCTTCTGGTTCACCATAGAAATTTTAGGCTGGGGCCTGGATGGCGTCTGGTGGAGTGTGTTCGCCGTCACTTGGTCTGCAGCATTGTTATCAGTCTGGTGGGCGCGCAGATTGATCAAGCAACTAGAGAGAGCCGAGGAATTGCGCGTTGCGTGAGGGCCGTAAATTAGACCGACTAGGCCTGCTTAACTTGGCGGTTGTCTATGTCGTTTGGGGCAGCACTTACTTAGCTATTCGGGTGGCGGTGCGCGAAGGCGCTGGCTTCCCCCCCTTTTTTATGGCCTTGATGCGTGTGGCGGTTGCTTCGACCATCCTCCTGCTGTGGGCAAAATTTAAGGGGCACCGGCTAACACTGAAGCGGCAGGAATTGGTGCTTCTCTTTGGCAGCGGTGTGCTGTTGTGGGTTGGCGGCAATGGCCTGGTGACTTGGGCCGAGTTACGAGCTTCGTCAGGCCTAGCGGCCTTGGTCGTCGGCGCCATGCCGATATACGCCGAACTGATCATGGCATGTATCGACCGCCGCTGGCCGACACGAGCGATGACCGGCTCCATTTTGCTCGGCTTCGCTGGCGTTGGTGTGCTTTCCTATCCGGTCTTGCGGCACGGTGAAACGGGCGACGTGCAAGCTGTAATCGCCTTGCTCTTGGCTCCCCTCTTTTGGTCGATCGGATCACTCTGGTTCCAGCACCGCAAACCCGACTTGTCTATCATCGCGATCTCCGGCTATCAACAACTTTTGGGGGGCGTGGGATTTTTATTCGTCGTATTGGTGCGGCAAGAACCACTGCCTACCCCCACTACCGAAGCATGGCTGGCATGGGGTTATCTCGTGCTCTTTGGATCTGTCATTGCCTTCACCTCCTACATGGTCACACTCAAACGACTGCCCTATCAAATCGTGATGACTTATGCCTACGTCAATCCGGTCATTGCGGTGTTCTTAGGCTGGTTGATTCTGGGTGAAACGGTCACGGTGTGGACCTTGAGCGGTGCGGCATTGGTCATCGCCGGAGTCGCAGGGATTTTCAGCAAACGCGACTAGGTTGTGCGTGGCAAAATCAAAGCGCCCGATTTCTTATCGCGCTCGGGAGTTGGTGGCCATTGGACCTGCAGTAATTCGCCGGGACGCGGCCCGCTCGACGAACCTGCTTTTGGGTCTTGCAGAAGCACCAAGCCGCGTTCCGAGCATCCGTAGCGCCCGCGTTGCCAATCCGGCAGGTCAAACGACTCAGACACGACTCGCACGAAGCTCTCGCCTTTGGGCTGACCACTGAGTCCGGAAACCTTGACCGGCGGATTATCGCCGCGCGTGAGCAAAAGGAAACTTAGGCTTGCCCGATCCTTCGGCAACTTAGCCCGCCGGCTTAATTGTTCTAGCCACAACGGAACACTTTCAGGCACGAAATTAAAATGACACCACGCTTTACCCCGCATGCCTGGCAGCGGACAAGTATCTGCGTGTGGACAAGGGGCTTCGACCTTCCACCCCCGCGCTAAAGCAGCTTCACGTATTTTGAAAAGATTGCGCGCGGAAGCCCGCATGCCCGGCTCGATCAACAAGATCGCGGCATCTTCTGCCACTTGACCTTCCCATCGCGCCAACAATTGCTCATGAAATGTGGCCTCTTCGTCATCAGCGTCTCGCGACTTGGAACGCACTTCGGTGCCGCCGTCGGCTTCGTTCAAGAAATTGGCCATCACCAAAACGTCAGCCACCACTCGCCGCCCCGCACCTGCCGGACGACTCTCGGTCTTCACTTGCCAAGGTCCGGCTCCGGCTAATTCACGAAACAATTGACGGCCCATTTTCAAGCCAGAGTCTGAACGATCGACCCCCAAGTAGCGCAACTCTTGTTCATGCATCCCCGGTCGCGAAAGCCACAAGGCTAACAAGAACGTCAGCGGACCCGCACCCAAATCGACAATCAAGCTACCAGGCTTGATCCGCAAATTGAGGCCAGCGAGCAGGCGGCCTTGGCGGTACAAATTCCAGGGCAAAAAATAGTGAAGATAGGCACTGAGCAATGGCGGTTGATTCATATAATCGGGAGGCAAGCTATCCCGATCCATCGTCATGTATTCTGACAACGCCCGCACCTGGCCAGCAATAGCCGAACGGTGCTTCGAACGCAGGGGCATCACTTTTTTAAGCGCGGCTTCAAGGTCGATCAGACCATGCACCAGGCCGTGCGGTATTCGCGGGAAAAGTTCAGGCAGATTCATTGCCCTAAATGCTTTCCTGTGGCCAAATGATTGGTCACATAATCACGGACCGAATCTTCCAACACGGAGAAAGGCCGCTCATAGCCAGCGGCTAGAATTTTCCCCATGGTCGCTTCGGTGTGGTATTGGTATTTGCCTTTAAGGTGTTCAGGCATCGGCACATAGTTAATATTTGATTCTTGACCTAGCGCTGCAAAAATCGCGTTGATCAAACGATTCCAATCGTTGGCCTCGCCCGTGCCAACATTATAAATTCCATTCACATCAGGGTGTGATGCGAACCACACGGTGAGATCAACGGCGTCTTTGACATAAACGAAATCACGTTGCTGGCCGCCGTCAGGGAACGCTGGTCGGTCCGATTGAAAAAGGTTCACGACTCCCTTGGCAACAATCTGCTCATAGCCTTTACAAACCATGGAGCGCATGTCGTCTTTGTGCCACTCGTTAGGTCCAAACACATTGAAATATTTCAAACACACGATGCGGTCAAGCACGCCCTCGGCCCGGGCCCAGAGGTCAAAATCTTGTTTGGAATGCGCATACAAATTAAGAGGCTCAAGTTCGTGAATAAGGTCTTCGTTGTCATCGTATCCACGACTGCCATCACCGTAAGTTGCCGCACTGCTGGCGTTGATAAAACGCACGCCAGCTTTCAAGCTTTGCTCGCACAATTGACGGGTGTAGTCGAAATTATTCTCGGCCAAATAATCGGCATCGGTTTCCGTTGTGCTGCTGCAGGCACCCATGTGATAAAGCACGTCCACACTTTGAGCATGAAGCGGGTCAACATACCATTCGCGAAATTCTTCTTTTGTCAGATAACGATCATAGGATAATGCGGCCAGGTTGGCGTTGCCCTGATCTGAATCGTGCACATCGACCACAAGAATGTCTTCACGTCCGGTTTGATTCAGGAAATGAACAATGTTGCTGCCGATAAATCCGGCTGCGCCTGTGACAACTATCATGGCCAACCTCCTGCCTAAAAGAACCGCTTCACAAAACCCAATGCGCCTTGCTTCCAAGGCACGCGATGCGAAACACCGGATGCGTTTGCAAAATCATCCTGATGCTCAATATACCACTTAAAGTTACGAATCAGAGCGTCTTGGTTGGAATATTGTGGCCGATAGCCCAACACGTTTTTCGCCTTTTCGATGGACACAAAACTGTCCGTGGCGGCTGTCTCATAGACCCACTTGTACAGTGGCGAAAGCCCCATTTTATCCAAGATTCGCAAGGTCCAGATGACCGGCGCCGCAGGAAATCCGCGCACCTGACCACCATGCCCAGCATAGTCTAGAACGGCTTGCCAATCTTGTTTCATTGTCGTGTACTCACCAGCTCCGATATTGA
>JBLIOK010000199.1:0-5222 GCA_047639735.1 Candidatus Krumholzibacteriia bacterium
GGGCCAACGGAGACCAACCCCTGCGTGCCCGGCATGTTGTAAAGCAAATCGGCATCGCCAGGTTCGCGAAGAGTGCGCAAAGCGTGCAGGTCAAAAAGCTTTTGCGCCGCGTCGGCATCGCTCGGCTTGAAAAGACGTTTCTGAAATCCGGGCACGGCGGTGTCCTGCCATTGCGCGTCCTTAAAATTAATGTGAAATTCCCAGCCAGCCGGTGCAAATCCTCGTCCGGCATAAATTTCCGGCTGATCAGTCCAGAGCACAGCCAGTGGAATATTTTGCCCCCGCAGCTTCTCCAGCAGTGCCTTTTGCAACGCGGTGCTGAGTCCTTTTCCCCTGTGGTCCGGGTGAGTAACTACGGAGCCTATTCCCGCAATCGGCATATTGCCGCAACTCGTGGTGTGCTGACGAATTAGACAGGCTATCCCGGCGAGGACCTTTCCGTGCGAGTCCGTTGCAACAAGGGTCCATTCGGCGTTTTGGGGACTCAAGATCAGAGGGAAATCATCCCATGCATGGCTTTTTGCACGGTCTGGCCTAATTTCTGCATCGACAAGAGCAAGAAACTCGGCGTGATTGGCAGGTTTGACGCTGGCGATGTTCATTGCCGCTCCAAATGGAAGTGCGTTGAAATAGTGTCTCGGGCAATTGATTCTGCTTCGCACGAGACATTACGATCTGACCGAGACCAAGAGCAAGCTAGAAATCAGATGATGGCGACTATTTTGTCACGGAGGAAATGACCATGGGCCTGAGAATCAATACAAACGTCTCGTCTTTAAATGCACAAAGACACCTCTTTAATACAACCAATCGGTATGCGAAATCGATGGAGCGCCTGAGTTCAGGTATGCGAATCAATCGCTCTGGCGACGATGCAGCTGGCATGGCAATCAGCGAAGGATTGAAATCTGATATTCGTGCCCTGCAACAAGCCTCTCGAAACGCAGCCGATGGCATCTCCATGGTCCAGACCGCCGAAGGTTCCCTTGATGAAGTGAACAACATCCTCCTGCGTCTGCGCGAACTGGCTCAACAATCGGCTACTGAGACGTTGGGTGCCCCCGAGCGCGACTACCTTAATCAAGAGTACCTCGAATTGTTGGACGAAATTGATCGCATCAGCCTGACGGCCGAATTCAATGGCACAAAATTGCTGGATGGTTCCGCCGGACTGATGAATGTGCAGGTGGGTATCGGCACTGATGTTACCACTTCAGCCGTTACTATCGACTTGAGCGGCCCCATGAGTTCTGCGGATTTGGGGCTGGTCACGGCTAATGGTATTTCCGGTATTAATGGAGACAATGGTCGTACAGCAATTGGGCTCATCGAAAATGCCACGTCGACCGTCAGTTCCATGCGCGCTGGTTTTGGTGCGGCTCAGAACCGATTTGAAACTTCGATCCGGAATATTGGCATGACAGCAGAGAACCTTTCGGCAGCCAACAGTCGGATTCGCGATGTTGATGTGGCCCTCGAAACGTCAAATATGACAAGCTTGCAGATTCTACAGCAGGCTGGGGTCTCGATCTTGGGTCAGGCTAATCTCGCTCCACAGGCAGCTCTGAGTTTGCTGCAGCGCTAGATTGGCCCGTAGCGTCGACGACAAAAATATCGCCCCATGTGACCGAGTGTTCGCCGTCAGGCAGCACTCGGTTTTTTTATAAAGTTTTATGTAAAGCCCCCCGACCTCGAGACGATAAATACCCTGTCACTGCCAAACAATCGTTTCCTCAAATGGACTTGAGTGAACCTGATTGGGGTGACATTAAAAAACGAAAGCCCAATTCTGGGCACTCGAGTCCCTTCAAGTTTTCAAGGAGGAAAACATTATGGGTATCCGGATTAATACAAATGTCAGCTCGCTCACGGCCCAACGTCATCTTGGCAATTCAACCATGGGTTTGTCTAAGTCTATGGAACGCCTTAGCTCAGGACTGCGCATTAACCGCGCTGGTGATGATGCTGCTGGCTTGGCCATTAGTGAGAATCTGAAATCTGACATCCGTGCTTTGGATCAAGCTGGTCGTAATGCGGGTGACGGCATCTCCATGCTGCAAGTTGCTGAAGGCTCGCTTGATGAAGTCTCGAACATCTTGCTTCGTATGAAGGAACTGACCGAGCAATCATTGAACGGAACATTGAGTGATACCGATCGTGGTTTCCTGGATGCAGAGTATACAGCTTTGACTTCGGAAATTGATCGTATCAGTGAAGGTACTGAATTCAACAGCGTGTCTGTTTTAGATGGTTCCGCGGGCTCAGTCTCTATCCAAGTGGGTACGGGCACCACGGCATCTGACAGCATCGCATTGGATTTCTCCACCGACACTGACTCGGCTGGATTGGGCACTACCACGGGCATCGGCTCTGCTGCTAACGCTGCAACGGCCATGGCTGAAATTGATAGCGCTATCACCACTGTGACCTCGACTCGTGCCGACTTTGGTGCGGTCCAGAATCGTCTGGAAAGCTCCATTCGCAACATTGCCAACACCTCGGAAAACTTGGGTGCTGCTAATAGCCGGATCCGTGACGTTGACGTCGCTTCGGAAACTTCCCGAATGACCAGCTTCTCGATTCTGCAACAAGCAGGCGTGTCAATGCTGTCGCAAGCCAACCAGACTACTGGACTGGCTCTGTCGCTCATCGGTCGTTAAGATCAGTGAAGCAATTGAAGGTGGGATCCTAACGGGTCCCGCCTTTTTTTTGCGCCACGTGTATTCTTTACGAATTCTATATTAGGCCTAAACCCAGAGCCCTAATTAGCCGATCTCCTAGCTAGGCTACTGGTTATATAGCCTGGATAGATGGAGCTCGGATAACGTCGAAGGATCGACAACTCTGATTGACTGGGGATAGAAATGAATGGCGTCTCGTTTTCAGGACTAGCTACTGGTTTGGATACCGGCAGCATAGTTTCGCAGCTGGTGGAACTCAAAAGGTTTCCGATATACCGCCTGCAAAACCGCAAGTCCCAATTTGAGGACCAGATAAAGGCCCTTTCGACTTTCAAGACCAAGCTTTTGGCCTTGCAAACCGCCGCGCAAAACATGGACACCGCGTCGGAATTCAGTGCTCTGAAATCTTCGACTTCCGATGAAGATGTGATCACCGCCAAGGCGAGCAAAGATGCAGCGCCAGGCTCCTATATCATCAACGTTACCCAACTGGCTACCGCTCAAAAAGATTCGTCACAGGGTTTCGACGACAAAGCCGATTCCATCGGTTCCGGAACACTCTCTTTCACTGTAGATGGAGAGGCCACCGAGATTGACCTGGTTGGATTCACAAGCCTTGAAGGGCTAGCGACGATCATCAACAATGATGTCGACGGCGTCACTGCTTCTGTTATTTATGACGGTTCTGAAACCGGTGGATATCATCTGGTCATGAGCAGCGAGGAAGCGGGCTCTGGCGGAGCCTTTACAGTTGATACGAGCGCTTTAACCGGCGGCACCACCCCCACCTTCACCAACGATAAAGTGGCTACAGATGCGATCTTGGATATCGATGGCATTGCTGTCGTCTCAACCAGCAATAACCCGACTGATGTGATCTCAGGATTGACCTTAAATTTGCTAAAATTAGGCACCTCGACCATAACCATAGAGCGCGACAACGAAGCCGTTGCCGAAACCGTTCAAGCGTTGGTCGATGCCTACAATGACGTCACGAATTTTGTCACGGATAACATTGGCAACGAAGGCAGTTTGCGCAGCAACCTCGCTGTAAGATCGGTCGCCACCAGAATTGACAGCATTTTCACCAGCGAGCTCCAAGATGGCTTAGGTGACTTGAGCCTCATTGCTCAGGTGGGAATCACTCGTGGCGAAGGTCGAAATCTGAAATTTGACAAGGAGGATTTTGACGAAGCGCTATTGGATGACTTTTCCAGTGTGCGAGATTTGTTTATTGCGCGTGACGGAAATGAAGGAAAAACCGCATTGCTCGATGACGTCATCGAGCAAATGACGGACAGCATCGACGGTCTATTCAAGAGTTCAACCGACGCGCTAAACAGCAAAATCAAAAACGCTGACAGCAGTATTGAACGTTATGAACGCAGCATTGAATCCTACCAGATGACCTTAACCCGCAAGTTTACTGCCATGGAAAACATGGTGGCTCGGCTTAACGCTCAGGGAAGCTATTTGAGCAGCCTTGGTTACTAGCAAACCTGACCAATTTATCTAACCGAAGAGAGCGAGCGAGTTATGTACACCAGGAACGGCGCTGATGCGTATCAAGCAACAAACGCCAGTACCATGTCGAAAGAAAAGATCATCGTCGCCCTTTATGAGCGAATGGTCAGTGACTTGAGCGAGGCCGGCCTGGCAATCAAGGACGGCGACCGTGTCAAGATGACGAATCGCGTGAACCATTCACAACAGATAGTGATTGAACTGCGAAACGCACTCGACCACGAAATTGGCGGAGAAATCAGCCGGAATCTTGAATCGCTCTATGACTTCTTATTCCAACAGCACCTGCAAGTCATCGTAGATTGTGATCACTCCCACATTGATAACTGCTTGCGAACCATATCTCCCCTGCTCGAGGCTTGGCGCAGTATCCCCGTTGGTACAGCCGAGCGGGCCTCCCGAGATCATGCCCAGGGAAAATTGGTGACGCCAAACGAGCAAAGAACTGCTATTATCAAAAGTGAACCAGAAGAGAAACCAGCGGAACTCGTTTCAGTATCGGCGTGACATGACCAGTGATAAAAAACTACGAGAAGTGATCCAGGACGCGACTCGCTTAACAACTGAGTTACGCCATGCACTCGAAGCAAATCAACTTCAAAAGCACGAGCAATTACTTATTGAACGTGAACAAGCCTTAGAACTTTTTGAGGAAGTTCACGAAAGCTCCACACCGGAAGAATGTTCGGTGTCACTGCCTGCTCTTAAAGAATTAAAAGCTGCGGATGAATCATTGCGAGAGTTTTGTCAGTCTAAGAAAAGCAACTTTGCTGATGAAATGAACAAGTCTGTCCTACGCCCAAGACCAGCTTTACCTCAGGAATATGCAGCCCTGAAAATACCGCTGGTGGACCGCAAGGCCTAATCCTTAACGTCGATCACTTGATCCGTTACGTTGATAACTTGATCCGTTACGTTGATAACTGCACCGGTAAAACTGAGAATATAAGTTATGATTTATCACCGTCAGGTGGAGAATCTTGCGACGCTTTTTTGCGCACCGCCTCGACGTTCACC
>JBLIOK010000200.1:0-5202 GCA_047639735.1 Candidatus Krumholzibacteriia bacterium
TACATGTGGGACCAAGACACCTTCAATCCCATCACCAACGAGATCACCTGTTATATCGATTTTCGTTTCAACGATGGAAGCGAAATGAAGAAAGCCTTCAGTTATGATTGGCGTTTGTGGGCCTTGCCCGAAACGCGCGATCTCTTAAAAGAATGTGGCTTTAAAAAGACCATTGTTTATTGGGAGGGTACCGACAAAGACGGTGAACCCAATGGTGAATTTTTACCGAGCGAAGAAGGCGACTTGGCGCCGGCTTGGGTGGCTTATATTTTGGCGTTTAAATAGGCCAATTGGCACGGAATTGATGGGGCTTTGTCCCGAGGCCTACCGATACAGTGCTTTGACATTCCCAAAACTTTGGGTCTCGCTGGCCAACGGACAAGACTCGTTCACCTGAGCAACCCCATTAAAACATCCACCCCCGATGCGCAGAGGTACGATCGTGCCTCCCACTTCGTACGCGGGCAAATCGCCTGGTAGTGAGGGGATGCGACTGGGGGTCATTTCCAGTGAAACAAACATGTTGGTTGTCATCAAGAACGTCCATTGGACAAGGGTCACCGCTGCCGTGCTGGGCAATGGGATAGCCATGCCGACGACATAGTCGCCGCTCAGGATCTCGCTGCTGTCCCCGAGGTCGATCGATTGGGGGGGAAGTTCGGTTGACAGTCGAAAGAAAGCCGAAGGGTCTCCGGAGGTAATAATTTCGTAACCAAATTCAAATCCCCAAATTTCAAATTCAGTCGGATTTGTGAGAATGACATAGGCCGTGAATGGAATATTGGCCCCGACAAAGCTGCCACCACTGTCCGCATTTTGGTCAAAATAAATGCCGATCGTATCTGGCTCAGGATCTATAACAGCTAAGGTGTCTGGCGCTAGGGACGTGAGAAATAGGATGGCGACAGTCAGGTGCAGCAAGTATTTCATGGAATTTAGCTCCTTGTTTTTCAAGAGTATCATTTACACAATATCATGGAACACTAGGTAGCTGTGGCCAAAAGGCCTCGAGTGGATTGACTTGCTTGGGCTTGTGTTGATGGGCAGGTGGGATGATCAGAAATTGGGCGCAAAAAAAGCCCCCAGGTACTGGGGGCTTTTCATATCATCGAACTTCAGCATACCATCAAACTAGCGGACTGTGATCAACCACAGCCACCGCTGCTGCAACCACCGCTGCCGCAGTCGCCGCCGGGATTGCCCAGCTTGAGCATATAGCCGCGCTGGTGTTCTTCGTTCACATAGTCGATGTTCAAGCCACCGCTTTGCTCGAGAACTTCGCTGGTTTGCACATCCAAAACGAACTTGATGCCGTTTTGTTCTACAATGGCGTCTTCTTCTTTTGGCTCATCCAGAGCCATCCCTATTGAGGGGCCGCTTCAGCCAAAGCCTTGGACAAACAGGCGCACACCCTTGTCCCCGTTCTCTTCCCAGTTGAAGCCACCAAAGGCTTCGTTCGCTGAGTCAGAGACATTGATCATGCCAACTGTGTTCACGTGTTACATCCTTCATCTTCTGCCTGTGAGGCAGATCCGCCAACCGATCGACTGATTCCACCATGGAAAGTCGTCTTGCTGGCATTTTCGTTCTATCCTAATTATCGCAGATATCGTGCCATATGCCAAATGTAATTGGTAAATTAGATTCTCGCCATATTATAAGCAATATGCGGATGGGCGCAACTTTGAAAGATCTTTTAGTTTGATTAATTGATATTTTGTTATACAATAGAGAGACACAAATGGGATTGTTTGGGCACTATGCCTGAAATTCCGAGGAACTGCCAGCGCGGCAGACATCTTCACGGACGAAGATTGATCATTGGCAAAGAGATTGGAAAACTATGCGTAAAGTTTTTGTACCGGCCTTTATGGCTTTGTTGATCCTAGGTTTTGGTGTTTTGAACGGTTGTTCAGACGACTCAACCACTGCCCCGACTAGCGGCACGGGCTTCATCAAAATTAACCTCATTGATGCGCCGGGTGACTACCAGCAAGTGAATATTGAAGTCATTCGGGTTGAAGTGCACCGTTCAGATGTGGCCGACTCCAACAGCGGTTGGTCGATCGTTAGCGAAGACACAAGCACTGTGGACTTGCTCACTCTGACTGAAGGTAATTTTGCCGTCTTGGCCGACTCGACATTGCCGGCCGGCAGCTATACCCAAGTGCGATTGATCTTGAGTGAGAACAACACGGTTATGGTCGACAGCATGCTTCATGATCTCGAAATCCCAAGTGGCCAAACCAGCGGCTTGAAGCTGAATCATGGCTTCACTATTAACGATGGCGCGATATATGAATTTACTCTCGACTTTGACGTCGACCGCTCCATCCACCAGACGGGCAACGGTCAGTATAAAATGAAACCCGTGATCCGCATCGTCGTCGACCAAACAAGTGGCGGCCTAACCGGTGTGGTCGAACCCGTCGCTGCTCGCGCCATGATCTGGACGATGGCAGGCGCAGATACGGTTACTGCCTGGGCAGATACGCTCACCGGTGGCTTTGTGTTCACCATGTTGCCAGCCGGCGAGTATGACCTGAACATCGGCGCGACCGTGGGCGCCTACCGCGACTCTGTTTTGTCCGGTCAGGTAGTTTCGGCGCAACAGACTACCGATGTGGGAACGATCGTACTCGAAGCGAATTAATTCGTTAAGGGCACTAAAGAAAATCCCCGTTCTTAAAAAAGAACGGGGATTTTTTATTCACGAGCGGTCTGAATGTTTTTGTCAGTAGGCTTCGCCAATAGCGACGTAGATGGCCTGATCGTCTTTACCCCAAGCGTAATCAACACGAGCGTTGATTTTGTAGGACTCGATCATCGTCCAGCGGAGTCCGAGCCCTGCAGCGGGCAGGGAGTCGTCCAACGACATTAGAGAGACTTCCTTGGCCGACCAAGCAACGCCGGCGAAGGCCACGGCGCCCCACCTTTTGTGAAACTTCCAGCGGTATTCGGATTCCAGGACCAGCAGGTGATCGGCCCGGTACCGGCCATTTGAATAGCCGCGCAGATTGCGATTCCCGTTCACCATGGATTGGCCGCTGAAGGGCACGTCGCCAAATCCACCTTCATAGAGAATGCGTCCAGCGAGAACCCCGGTGCTGTCGCTGACCGCTTCGTATCCAGCTACGCTCAGATTCAATTTTCTAAAGTCCCGATCCGATCCAAATGTGTCGGAAAAGAACAGAAAACGACCATCTACGGAAACTCCGTCGGTGGGGTACATGATGTGGTCACGTTTGTCCCACTCGGCCAAGAAGCCTGGCCCGGTGTAAGTTTCTTCCGCATCGACAATGAGGTCGTCGCCAAAGGTGTTTTGCGAGGACCAAGAAAGGACCGCGAGTCCGAGATAGAGCTTGTCCCACGTACGGCGCGAACCCTGGGCAAAAATCATGTTGTTGGCGGAAGTGTAGTCCAGAAAGACATCCGGAAAACCTGGGCCGATGGATGCTGGGTTAAATTGGTACTTGATGGACCCGTTCATGTAGGCCGCAGTAGTGCGCCACTTGTCGCCGTCGAGGTGAAATTTCTGAAAGAGTCCGCCCATCCAAGATTTATTCTCGCTGTAGAAGCCAAATATTCCTGAACTAGAAGGTGGGAGCGAGTCGTCGTTGCGGTCCATCTTGTAATAGGCCATGGCGACGACGGCCATGTTGAACCCCAGCACATCGCTGTAGCTTGGTATGGGAATACCGGCGAACTTGAGGTTGCGCTCTCCTTCTGCCAAAGCGTAAGCACCTGAGCCACCGCCGCCTCCCATACCCATCTGAGCCGAGGCTGATGTTCCCATGCCCAACAAGACCAATAGGATCAACAGACTGGACCATGTCTTGTGATTTGCTCTGCGATTTCTCATTGATCCTGAACTGCCGTTTCATTGACTTTGGATTCCATGCCGAAGCGATTCTTCAAGTCCTCCAACACCGTGTACAAAACGGGCACGATGATCAAGGTGATTAACGTAGCAAAGATAACTCCGAAGCCTAAGCTCGTGGCCATTGGTACCAGAAACTTGGCTTGTAAACTTTTCTCCATAAGCAAAGGCAAGAGGCCTGCAAACGTCGTCACAGAGGTCAATATAATCGGGCGGAAACGCCGCATTCCAGCCCCCATGACAGCTTCATAAAGCGACGCGCCAGAACGGCGAGTGCGATTGATAAAGTCGAGCATGATCAATGAATCGTTGACCACCACGCCTGTTAAGGCGACCACGCCAAACATACTGATCAAGGTCAAATCGATGCCCATGATAATGTGGCCCCAGATCGCGCCGACCAAGCCGAAGGGGATCGCTGACATGATCACCAACGGCTGGGAATAGGATTTGAAGAGCACAGCCAACAGCACGTAGATCACCAGTACCGCCAACATGAAACCCGACTTCAAACTGCCCATGGACTCGGCTCGGTCCGCTTGTTCGCCCTCGAGAGAGTATCGCAAGCCAGGATATTTGGCCAAAAGTTCGGGCAGAATATCTGCCTGTAGCACTTGGTTAATTTCTTCGGCGTTGGTCACTGCTTGATCGATGTCGCCCGTCACTGAAACCACCCGCGAGCGGTCAGCACGTTCGACACTGGCGAAGCCACGACCGATGTCCACCTCGGCGACACGGCTGAAGGGCACTTCCACTCCACTGGCGGTGCGCACGCGCATGGATTCGATGTCTCCCAATGAACGGCGTTCGTCGGCTGGATAACGCACCATCACTTTCACTTCGTCGCGTCCGCGTTGCAGGCGCATCACTTCGGATCCGTAAAAGCCAGCGCGCACTTGTCGCGCTAAGTCAGACAAGGTGAGGCCAAGGCTGGTGGCTTCCGGCTTCAACTTTAATTTCATCTCAATCTTGCCTTCACGGAAGCTGTCAGAGATGTCGATCACGCCGTCAAACTCAACCAGTTGCCGTTTAAGATCAGTCGCTGCTTTTTTCAAGTCGTCCGTATTTGGCGATGAAAGCTGCACATAAATGGGCTTGCCTCCGCGAAAAAGGTTGGCTGAAAACGTGAGCGAGACTGCACCAGGCACCGTGCCGCACAATTCGCGCCAACGTCGTGCCATCTCGGGGCTAGGGACATTTCTTTTTTCCGCCTTCATCAGCTCAGCGTTGACCTCGACCAAGTGGGCGCCACCGCCACTGCCGCCTGAAGGCGCGCCAGGGTTACTGCGCTGTATAAAGGGCATTGAACCGATAGAGGTGGC
>JBLIOK010000201.1:0-5196 GCA_047639735.1 Candidatus Krumholzibacteriia bacterium
CCGGTGCCAAGCAGGGCCACTTTTGTTCGCGATTCTGAGGCGTGTACGATGCTTGTCATCGCCAATAGGGAAATGACCGCAATGGAGAGGGCTCTGTAATTCACATATCGCCAATCGGTTGGTGTGCGGGTTACTCTACTGTATCACGGTTGAAATTGTAACGGTGTTTGTTGATGGAGAGGGCGTAGTGGGGATGATGAGACGATTGCTGGTGTTGTTGTTTGGTTGCGGTGTGTTTTTGCTCGCCGCTGGAAGCAGTTTGGCTGACGAGAGCGACGCGGTTCATGTGGTGCCGACCGAAATGTGTCGGGGCTATTTTTTTATCCCGGTCACTTTGGCGCCGAAAGAAGGCGCCCCTGAAGACCGGACCTTGTGGTTTCTCTTCGACACGGGTGCGGGGTCGACTCATGTCGATGGCGAGAGCCTGGAACGCGTTACCGGGAAGAAATTCAAACGCGGCCAGCGTGTTACGATAAAGAAGGCAAAAGCTGGGCCCGCAAATATTGTCAAAATGAGTGTGAAGGTTGCTGATCTCGATCACTTGTCTCATGCCTTAGGTCGCGAAATAGACGGCATTTTAGGCTTTGACACGTTTCAGGATTTCTTGCTCACCCTTGATTACGAAACCAGCGAAATTCGAATCCAAAAAGGCAATCTGCCGAAACCTGACCAGCAAACCATCTTTGACGCGAGCGGTCCGGACGACCGCCCTTGGTTAGAAGTGCAATTTTCGAATCGTAAAAGGCGGATGTTGATCGACAGCGGAGCCGCGCTCGCAGGATTCGTGGTGAAAGATCTGGAAAAATTTGAAAGGGAGTTGGAGCCGCGCCCGACGGGAGTTGCCTTTGGCTTTAATAACCGAGAATACCGCTATTCGGCGCGGGCTACGGGGAGCGCCCACATAGGGCGTTTCGAACTGACTCAGCCCATTTTGCAGTCAACGCGCGGCACCGAGTTGATCGGCGGCAAGATCTTGCACCACTTTATCCTCACTTTTGATCAAGACAAAGAACGGGTCAAGTTGGTGCAAATTGATGGGTCCTCGCCGGTTACATTTAAGCCGCTGATGGGGCATGGCATCGTGATCAATTCCAGCGCCGAAGGCTTTGAAGTGGTGGGGTCGTTGGAAGACACACCGGCTAGTCACTCGACTCTTGAAAAAGGCGATCTGATCACCCATTGGAACGGTGTGCCGGTCAATACCCGAGGCTGTGGCGAACACATCGAGAATCAGGACGTGCTCGTGCTCGGTGTAATGCGCGCCGACCAAGTTTTGGAAATTGAGCTGAACCTCTTTCCCTTGGTTAAATAACCGCGCGAGCCCTTGATTGCTGTCGGAATCACTGTACCTTAGAGGCGTAAAAAGTGGCGGAATTCCAGGTGCTTTTACACGATAAGGCGCCATCATTATCTCTATTCATATGGAAGTGCGTGATCGCTAACTCTCTCCCCAAGATTAAGGGCTTGATCTGTGCGCTAACGCTGCTTGTTGCCTCTGGGCAGGCCGTGGCGGCTGATCTTGCTGGAACCGTGACTGACGGCGACACGGGCGTCGTGGTTAGGTTTGCTCAGTTGCAGATCCTCAACCAAGATAGCGGCGTTGACATTCGTATTGCGACCGTTCAGACCGATTCCCTGGGCCGTTTTCTTTGGCGCGATCTGCCGCCCGGCAATTTTGAGATCGAATGTTCCGCCGAAAGCTACGAGCCTCTGGTTACTCTTGTGGTCTTGGGCGATGAAGACCTCTTAGATTTAGATCTGGCGTTGACGAGCAATGTTTTTGTGCTGGATGAATTGGTGGTTGTCGGCCAATCCAGCGACATCGAAGGTGATTTGCAAACGGGGTACGTGAATCTCGACCGCGAAACCTTGGCGAGTGTGCCAAGTATCATCGAACCAGACCCGCTGCGCGCCTTGCAAATGCTGCCCGGCGTGCAAGCCGCTTCAGACATCTCCAGTGGGCTCTATATACGTGGCGGCGGTCCTGATCAAACCCTCGTCTTGATGGACGGCGTGCCCGTCTACAATCCTACTCACGCCTTCGGCTTTTTCTCGACGTTCAATAACGATGCGGTCAGTGACCTGGCGCTTTACAAGGGAGCCTATCCCGCGCCCTATGGAGGCCGCCTTGGCGCGGTGGTGGATGTTGAGATGCGCGAAGAAACGGCGCCAAAGTTTTCGGGCACAGCAGGCCTGTCGCTCATCGCCGGTCGTGTGTTTCTGGAAGGCCGCCTTGGCCAAGAGCATTGGTGGGTGGCTGGTCGCAGAAGCTTCATCGAGCCACTTTTAGGGGCGATCCGGACCGAAGAAAACCCGATACCTGATTTCTATTTTTACGACATGAACGCGTCGCTGACGTCCTACCGCTGGGGCGGTGTGACCCGCCTTTCGTTCTATCGAGGTCGTGACAAGCTGTTTGTTGATGCTGACGAAACAAACAGCATTGATTTGGGCTGGGGCAATACGGTGGCCATGTTGCGCCATCAACGGTTTTTGTCGGACAATATCGAAGGCCAAATGACCTTGTCCTACAGCAAGTACGAGAGCCTGACCGAAGCCGAATTGCTGGCCACAAACATTGATATCATCAACGAGTTGGATGACGTGTCGATTGGAGGTCAATTGGATTGGCGAGCGGCCGAGGATCACCGCGTATTGACGGGCGCGAAGTATTCTTGGTACAACGCGGTCTATCGGCAGGAATTCAATCGCTCCGTTGATCAAGACTATTCAAGCCTGCCCCGCGAATTGGCTGTCTTTGCTGAAGACAACTATTTCGTCGATGATCGCAGCACGATTCGCGGCGGTGTGCGCTATCGTCATTTGAGTGATGGCAACCGCAACCTTTGGGAACCTCGTTTGGCGATGAATCGAAAGGTGCATCCCAAGTTGATGTTGAAGCTGGGCGGGGGCATTTATCACCAGGCCCTGCAACTGGTTTCAACCGAAGGTTTCTCTGCTAGTGATTTTTATGTCTCCATCGACGAGACCGCGAACGTTGGCCGCAGTTGGCAGATTGTCGCGGGTGGCGATTGGCAAGCAACGATGAACAACAAGGTCAGCGTCGAGGTATACAACACTGACCTTAAAGACCTCGTCCAGTTGGATACAAAAGCACCGGTAGACCAAACAAGTTATGCCGCCCAAGACCTTTTTGTGACTGACGGCAAGGGCTACGCACGCGGCATGGAAGTTTTTTGGCAGCACACTCGCCCGCAGTGGTCGGTCTGGCTCGGCTACACTTTGGGCTGGACGCGGCGCACCTTTCCCGAGCTCAACGGTGGCGAAGAGTTTGTGCCAAAATATGATCGTCGGCACGACATCAACCTGACGGTCAGTCGCCGGGCAGGTGTGTGGAAGTTAGCCGCGGCCTTCCGTTATGCCACTGGCCAGGCCTTCACACCAGCGGCGGCTAGGTACCAGATTCCCGACCCGAGCACGGGAGAAACTGACGAAATCGAACAGATATTGCCGGGTTCGCGCAACAGTGGCCGTCTATTGCCTTACCATCGGCTCGACGTCAGCGCGCGTCGCCCGATTGGATTATTTGGTCTTGAGGCTGAGCTCGTGCTCGAGGTGTTCAATCTCTATAACCGGCGTAATGAATGGTTTGTGCAATTTGACTCAGAAGAGGAAACGACCACCGCTTCGGTCGTCAAGATGCTGCCTTTGATCCCCAGTATTGGAGTGAACGTTGCGTTCTAAAACAAAAAATCTAGCGACGGCCTTGGCCTTGTGCGCCGCCTTGGCTTCGGTCATGGCTTCAGTCACCGCTTGCTCACCAGAACGCGACCCGGCAACGCTTTTCTCACCCGAGGCCGTCGGAACCTTGGTTGTCAATGGAGTGCTGATGGTGGGCGAACCATTGCCGATCATCAGGCTGACTCGCACCCAAGAACCAGATCTGCCATTCAATGCGGATTCGGGCGTGGCCTTGGCGACAATGTCGGTCACCTTCAATGGTCTAGAGATTGAATACCGATCCCTAAATCAACGGGGTGAATATTTCCCGTTTGCCGCAACCGTGCCTTTGGTCGAACCAGAAACTAAATACGATTTGATGGTGACCACGTCCGAAGGCGAATCACTTTCTTCGTCCACCACGACGCCGCAAGCCTTTGACATTAGCCAATGGGTGTTGACGTCGAGTGATGGCCAGTCTGAATTGCGTTCCCTCAAGTCGTTTGAGGACGAGGGTGACCAAGTGTACTTCCATCCGGACAACCAACTGCCCTATGGCGACGGCTTGTTGGATGCTCGGTTCGTAGGGATTGATGCCACCGAGTACGGTGCCTTTGGCTTCCAGTTGGCTATTTTTAGCATAGATTTTGATTCAGAACTTGTCGTTGATCCGCCGTTCTTTGACGAAGAGGATTTGGCGGACTTGCCGCGTTTGGGGTCGTCACCGATACTGGAAGGCAGCAGCGGCCAGTTGCGACTGCCGTGGTTTGCGATCTATTTTGGCGGGCGGCACTTGTACAAAATCAACGCTGTCGATCGCAATTGGTTTGATCTGGTGCGGTCAGTCCCGGTAGGAGGCGGCAGCTTTGGTCCCGGCGGTAATGTCGGCGAAGGCGCAGATACGCCCATATTTCACGTCAATGGCGGGATCGGATTATTTGGATCGGGCTCCGTTGACTCTACCGGGTTTTTTATCCTTCCGGCCACGAACTGACAATAACCCGAAGGGCACAGAGATGAGTTTTGCTTGGGACCGCTACCTCGCTCGTGTCGGACTCGAAGGTGTTCCTAAGCCTGACGAGTCGGGCTTGCGGGCACTGCACGAAGCGCAATTTCTAAACATTCCTTTTGAAAATTTTGACATTCCATTGGGGCGCGGTGTTTCGCTAGACGCGCACCACGTGTTTGACAAACTCGTCAATCATCGTCGTGGCGGGTACTGTTTTGAACTCAATGGCCTCATGTTAGAGGCCCTGCTCGCGGCCGGGTTTCAAGCTCGCCCAATATTGGCACGGGTTCACCTTGAGCCGGAACCTTCTGGGCTTACCCATCAGATGAGCCTTGTTGAATTGGACGGGCGATCGTGGTTGATGGATGTGGGGTTTGGCGCGGGAGGATTGCGTTGCCCGTTACCCATTGAAGTCGATCGATCTGAAGAAAACTCTGCCTGGGGTTTTCGCATTGTTGCCGACGACCATTGGGGCATGATGATGCAAAGCCGCGAAAAGGGTGTTT
>JBLIOK010000202.1:0-5188 GCA_047639735.1 Candidatus Krumholzibacteriia bacterium
TCTCCACAGTTCTGTGTCTTGCCAATAGCGTGCTGACTCCAAGAGCTTAAACCAACAGTAGAAGTCTCGTGGATCGTCGCGCAAAACCTTGCGCAACAGGCGTTGGTCCCGTTGCCGTTTGTCTTTGGCGGAGGCGACTTCGCGAACATAGCCAAGATGGTGCACCACGCCCTCCAGATGTTGGGCACGCAGGTTTTTGCGGAGCAGGAGCTCTTCGACATCCTGCAACACATCTTCGTGAATTTTGTGTCGAAAAGTGACGCCAGCGTGGTTGCGGAAAAGGCGCAAGAGGCTGGCCTCGCGGTATTCGCCGCCAGGCAGTGCGTTGCGCATCACGACCGTTGCCGCGCCGATGGACTCGTCTCCCATCAGGGTTTTTATTTGCTGACAAAGTTCTGGCGTCGCGCGCTCGTCGGCGTCCAAAAACAAAACCCAGTCGCCGGTTGCTGAGGCAATTGATGTGTTGCGGGCGGCCGCGAAATCGTCGGTCCAAACGTGGTCAATGATTTTGGCGCCGTGGGTTTTTAAGAGGTCCACTGTGCCATCGGTCGAACCGGTATCGGCGACGATTAATTCGTCCCACAGGCCGGCGACGCTGCGCAGCATATCCGGCAGCATCGTGGCTTCATTTTTGGTGATCATGCAAAGACTTAAGCGCGGTGCGGACAAAATTCACTCCTTCGCGAGGTGGCAAGGCTGGGCTCCACAGCATTATCTGCCGATGGGCACGGATTGTGCAACCTGCAGATGACATCAGTCAGGATTCATCTATTCACTCTGTGGTTTGGAGTCAGGTTTGGAAGCGGAAATCAGCCGGAACGAGGGCCCCTTGGATGCCCGTTCGATCATCAGTTTTTACCACGTTGATCTGGAATACAAAGACCAGAAAGCCCTCAATAATGTCCATTTCAGCGTTGATAATGGCGAATTCCTATGCCTGACGGGACCCAGTGGCGCCGGTAAGACTAGTATTTTACGGCTGATTGCGATGGATGCCTTCCCCACCAAGGGCGAGGTTCGCGTCCGTAATATGATGTCCAGCAAGATGAATCGCAGTAAAGTGCCGATATTGCGGCGGGAAATAGGCTTCGTGTTCCAGGACTTCCGTCTGCTTTCTGACCGCACAATCGAGGATAACATCGCTTTTGCCCAGTTGGTGGTTGGGGTTCCGCGACATCTGATCATCAAAAATGTGATGCGCGTATTGACTCAGATCGGTTTGTACAGCAAGCGGCATCGTTTGCCCCATGAGCTCAGCGGTGGCGAACAGCAAAGGGTGGCTATTGCTCGAGCTATGGTCAATAGCCCCAAGATCTTACTGGCCGATGAGCCCACCGGGAATCTCGATCCGGCGACGGCCCAAGAAATTATCGATTTGCTCTTTCGCATCAATGACAGCGGCACCTGCGTCATTTTCAGCACTCACGACCATCAGATCGTCAAATCCTTCGGCCAACGCGTCATCGTGGTCGCTGACGGGAAAATTGCCTCGGATGTGAAACGTCGTATGCCCGTGGACCGCGGTGCTAGCCTCACTAAAAACATGTATGTCACTAGCAAAACTGTGGTTTCCAATGTCCCTCAACAGGAGACAATCAATGCTTAATCGAGCCCAAACCAGCTATTTGCTCCGCGAGAGCTTTGCCGGCTTTCACCGCCGCAAATTGACCACCGGTGTCACCATTTTGATCATGGGCGCCGCCTTGTTGGTGCTCGCGGTATTGACCTTGATCACATTTAATATGGGCCACATGCTCGAGTCAGCTCGCCAAGGCATCGACATCCGCGTCTATTTGCAGTCCCAATTGAGCGACGAACAAATGGCCGAGCTACAGCCGAGACTCGTGGTGATTCCAGGTGTGCAAGGTGTGCGCTGGATCTCACCCGAAGATGCGATGGCCGAATTCAAAGCCGAATTGGGAGACGACGCTGGCATCCTGAATATGCTGGATGAAAATCCGTTGCCTGCCTCGTTTCATTTGGCACTCACCCCCGGAGCGCGCGACTTGGCTTCGGTGCAACGGATTCGTGATGAGGTTGTGGTTTGGCCTGAAGTGTCTGAAGTGATGTTTAACCAAGAGTGGATCGGGGCCCTCGAAAACTGGACCTTTCGCTTTCAGATGGCGAGCCTCGTCGCCGGGTTCATTGTTTTCTTGGCCGCTGTTTTTGTGATTTCAAACACCGTAAAATTGACGATGGCCGCCAGCGCTCGCGTGATCCAAGTGCAAAAATTGGTGGGCGCGACCAATGCCTTTATCCGTACACCGTATATCGCCGAGGGCATGATACAGGGATTTCTCGCGGGCGCCTTCGCCATGGGATTGTTGGCTGTGTGCGGTTGGTTGTTCAGTGACAGCTTGGGCGGGATCATATTCTTCACCACCAGGCAAATCGCAGGATTTGTGATGTTCTGTATCGCATTGGGTTTGATCGGCAGTTGGTCAGCTATGCGCAAGTACCTCACCATGCAGAGCGAGATATGATGGCAGTGCGAGGTGTGGTGACGCGCAGATTGATGATCAGCTTGGTGATGCTGCTGCTAGTGCAATCACCTTTGTTGGCCGAAGAAGGCGAAAAGCTTCAACACAGCATTCAGGAAAACACCCAAAAGCTTGCCGATTTGCGCGCACGAATGAAAGAACAGCAAGATCGCATTGTAAATATTGACGACCAGAGGGTGGCCGTGCGCCGAAGCCACGATGAGATCCAGAAAGAAATTGAAATTTCACAGCAGCTGTTGAGCGACACGGTAAACAGTGAGCTGCAATTGACAACGCAAAGTGAACAGCTCGCTCGTGATGTGGGAGAGCGTCGATCCGACTACGATTTCCAAAAACAAGCTCTGGCCCAAAGCCTGCGAAATATGTATCTGCGCGGCCAACGCGGTGAGATGGAGATGCTGATCACGGCCGGCAGTTTTTCCGACCTGATGACGCGCATGAAGATCAGTCGCATGATGGCGCGGATGGAAGCGGGAGTTGTGGACCGGACACGCGAAGATGGTGCGCGTTTGCAGCGCGAGCAACGCTTGTTGGATGCCGCCCTGGCTGAAATTTGGCAGGCCCGCGAAGAGAAGAGTCACGAAAACGATCGTCTCGAATTGCTGATGGCCGAACAGGTGGCGTCGCTGCGCGAATTGGAGGATGAAAAGAGCGGCATCAAGAACCGCATGCTCGATCTGAGCTTGAATGAACAAAAACTGAATTATATATTAGACGACCTCGAGCAGCAGCGCACCGAAGTCAAAACAGAGGATACAGAAGCCTCAGCGGCTTCGTTGGCGGCCATGGCCGGCCAATTAGAGTGGCCCGTACGGGGCGAATTGTTACGTGGATTCGGTCGTTCGGTGCATCCCAAATTCCAGACCATCACGGTGAATAACGGATTTAACATTGCGGCTGGTGTGGGAGCTCCGGTAGCGGCCGTTGCCGAGGGCGTGGTCGAGTTTTCTGACCAGTTGCCCGGCTTCGGGCAATGCGTTATTCTTGACCACGGTGCGGGCTACTATTCGCTCTATGCTCATCTGGACCGGATGTTTGTCGACAAAGGCGATCAAATCGCCCGTGGGCAAGTGATGGCCGAGGTGGGCCGCCCATCGGGCAGCGAAGAACCGCAATTGTATTTTGAAATGCGCCAGGGACGTACCCCGTTGGACCCTGGTGACTGGTTAAAACCTCGATAAACGCTTCGGCAAATGATTACTGCCGTAAGCGCCACAGGAGTGGACATTGGGCAGATCGGCATTTCTTGGCCGCCCGGCGGCGGTAGCGCGACTCCAAAACATCGCTAAGGTCGGAAAATTAGGGCAACCACTTTTGATGGTTGGCCCTGAAGGTGCGGGCAAAGAGAACACCGCATTGGAATTTGCGCGTTTGCTTAATTGCTCCGGTGGCAGCGGCTGCGGGCCGGCTTCATTGTGTGAAAGTTGCGTCAAAGCGCTAAGTTTTCAACATCCGGACATTCGCTGGATCGGACCCGCGCCCGCGACGATTAAAGAGGCGGATATCCAGGGCCTTTTTCAAGAAAAAATGGGCAACCCGTTCTACCAACCGCCCGGCGCGGCGACGAGTTTTGTCAGCATAGGAGACGCCGAACATCCTGGCCAGATGACGGTGCGCTCGGTGATCCAGTTCTTGCGCAAACGCGCTTTCCAGGGGCGATTCAAAGTGGCCATTGTGGCGGACTCGCAACGCATGAACACCTCGGCAGCCAATGCTTTTTTGAAGACTTTGGAAGAGCCGCCAGAAAACACCGTGATCATGTTGTTGAGCACCGGCACAACGGGCATGTTGCCAACCATCTTATCCCGTTGCCAAGAAATGCGATTTGATCCGTGGCCCGAAGACGAGTTGACCCAATTGTTGCAAGACATCGGCCACGTGACGGCGGGCGAAGCGCAAGAGGCCGCCCGTATCGCCGATGGCAACGCGCGTCGAGGGTTGGCGCTTCTGCAACCAGAAACTCGGGTTATGGCGTCGTGGGCGGTTAGGTTGTTTGAATGGATTCAAGGTGGTAATCAAGCGATGGCAGCTATCAGTGCCGACGAATTGCATCGCGGGGATGTCTGCCACGCCTGCCTGAATGAAGATCTGACCCAGAAAAAGCTCCATGCCAAGGTGCCGTCCCATCGTCGTGATCGTGCTATTCAGTTGTGCGAGCTTTTGAATCTTGTGTATAGCGACGTCATTAGTTGCCGAGAACTGGGGGCGCAATGGCGACCTCGTTTGGCCGCCGGAGCCGCCATTATTGAACAAGCGGCGGTTTCTCGAAAGACCGAATCCCTGCTCGAAGATATGGCAGCCATTGAAGCATCGCGACGCGAGGTCGATCGCAATATCAATATTGGATTGTCGATGGCTGTCTTGTTCGAAGAGCTGATCAACCGAGCCGTAGGCGACCGCATTGCGGTCGGGGGCCGGGCATAAATTATGATCGATAGCCATGTGCATCTCAATCGACCTGAATTCGCCGGTGAAATGGACGCCGTTTTGGCGCGCGCACAAGCCGAGGGTGTGAGCGGATTTCTCAACGTAGGATACGACCTGATCACGAGTCGTGAATCCATTGCGCTGGCCCGAGACAATGGGGCAATCAAGGCTTCGGTTGGCGTGCACCCTCACGATGCCAAATTGATCGCAGACGACGAGGGGGAGATCACAATCGCGGGCCGAGAAGCCTTGGCGGAGTT
>JBLIOK010000203.1:0-5115 GCA_047639735.1 Candidatus Krumholzibacteriia bacterium
ATAGTCCACGATCAGATGCAGAAACCCACCAAATTCAAGAGTGTCTTGCACCACATAAACAGCGCTGGGCTGAGGAATGGTATCGGGAACTGAAACACGGATTTGCACGGTATCGGGCACGACCGGCGCCACTGTGGGCGTGGGAGCATTTTGCGGCGGCGAGACCGGATGACGACCAGTAGGCGACTGCGCTTGAGCGTCCGCCGATCCGATCAACGCAGAGATTGCGAAGGCTAAGAAGAGTGCATGAATTTTCAACGTCGGCCCTTCCGACCAGAACGGCCCTCGCGAGCCAGAAAAAACGAGCGCAACGGATCGACATACGATTCTGTCACATCAATATCCACCACATCAACTCCGCGTGAAGCCAGCAAGCGGGACAGGCGTTGATCAGCCGCTGCAACCCGCAAAGCTAACTGCCGCGATGTTTCCGGCGACGAGGTGTCAATCAGAACCGTCTCGCCAGTCTCTGCATCGACCCAATTGACCAGCCCAACTTGCGGTAACGAAGTTTCGCGGGGATCGCGCACCCGAACCGCCACCACATCGTGACGCCGGCCGAGAATAGAAAGGCTCGTGCTGAAATCTTCACACCAAAAGTCAGAGACAACAAATACCGTGGCTTTTCGCTTCAGCACTGAACCCAACAGGCGCATCGGCGCATTCAGATCAGTGCCATGACCTTCCGGAGTGAAGGTCAACAATTCGCGAATCAGCCGCAAGACATGGCTCTTGCCTTTACCGGGCGGGATGAATTTTTCGACTTCATCGCTGAACAGAACCAAGCCGACTTTGTCTTTATTAGCGATCGCAGAAAAGGCGAGCACACCGCACAATTCTGCGGCCACCTCCACCTTGGTTCGTTCGCCCGAGCCGAACCAACCACTGCGGCTCATGTCCACTGCCAAGATCACTGTCAGTTCGCGTTCTTCCTCGAATATCTTCACAAAGGGATCGTCTGTGCGCGCAGTCACATTCCAATCAATGGTGCGGATATCGTCGCCCGCGACATACTCACGCACTTCCCGAAATTCCATCCCGGTGCCCTTGAAAACCGAATGATATTCGCCAGAAAACACTTCATCGACTAAGCGCCGGGTGCGGATCTCAATGCGGCGGACCGCGGCTAAGACCTCGGGTGGTATGCCCATCGATTTGCGTTTCTTTGCCATGTCGCGTCTTGGAGCCATCAGGACTAAGGCACTTCTATGTTGTCGAAAATGGCAGAGACAATATCGTCGCTCGTCAGATCTTCAGCCTCTGCCTCGTAAGTCACCAAAATACGGTGACGAAGGACCGTGTGCCCAACACTCTTGACGTCTTCCGGAATCACAAAGGCGCGCCCGCTTAGCAATGCCCGCGCCTTCGCCAATTGAGTGAGCGACAGTGTGGCCCGAGGCGACGCCCCCCACGAAATCAAGGGGCCAAGATCCAAGCCCGCTTCTTCGGGGTCCCGCGTAGCAAAGACAATGTCCAGGATGTAAGACTTTATTTTATCATCCACAAAAACAGCATTGGCTGCCGACCGCATCGAGAGAATCGTTTCTTCATTCAGCACGTGATCAACCGCAGGCAGCTCCGCCCCCGACATCCGGTCCAGGATCACGCGCTCTTCTTCTTTAGTGGGGTATCCAATTTGCAATTTCATCAAAAAGCGATCGACCTGAGCCTCGGGCAAGGGGTAGGTGCCTTCTTGTTCGATGGGGTTTTGCGTGGCCAAGACCAGAAAAGGGTCGGGCAGCGCAAAGGTTTCGCCACCGATGGTGACTTGTCGTTCTTGCATGGCCTCCAACAAAGCGCTTTGCACTTTAGCCGGCGCGCGATTGATTTCGTCTGCCAGAACGATATTGGAAAAGATGGGGCCCTGTTTGACCGTAAAATCGCCCGTATTGCGGTTGTAGATGGTTGTGCCGGTGATGTCGGCCGGCAGCAGATCCGGCGTGAATTGGATACGGCGGAATCCTGTGTCCACCGCCCGCGCGAGGGTGCTCACGGCGAGAGTTTTCGCCAGTCCAGGTACGCCCTCCAAGAGGATGTGGCCACCGGTAACCAGGCCCAGTAACAAGCCCTCCATCATCTCGTCTTGTCCGACAATCACTTTGCCAACTTCACTAAGAACGTTGTTCATACGCCCAGAAAGTTCTTCTGCTTGCACTTTGTCGAGGGATTGGAATTCGGACATGGTAACCTTTCAAATTTGTGAGAGAAGCAAAACGATCGACATGATACGCCCGTAACGGCCTCAAGTTTCCAGAATTTGGCAGCTACAGCCCAGATTAACGTTTTTTATGACAATCACCCGTAAAGCTAGGCAAGGTCAACAATAACCAACCCGTTTTTCCTTGCCAACCTCTTTGAAAAAGCTTTCAATAGGTCAGAGAATAGATTGCTGGATCAGCGCCTGACGCGATGAACGTCTAACCCAGTTGGAGACCCTCTTGAGGCTAAGCAAACATAAGATAGAACATCTGTCAGACAAGATTTTGCAGATGTTGCAGGAACATCCGCGAATGCACCCGAGTGAAAACGTCGACTTGGTCACCCGCGCGGTAGACGACGCGATATATGAAAACATGAAGGCCGAAGACGAAATTAACGACGAGGTCGAGGTTTTAGTCGCTGAAAACAAGAATGAAATTTCGGCCATGGACATGGACGTAGGCGCCTTGCGCAGCCAATTGAAGCGTGAGCTCGCGCGAAAAAATGGCTTCGTCCTCTAAGTAATCTGCAGCGAACCGTGTGCTATGCCACGGAAGGGAAACTGGTCATGAGACTTTCAGAAGAACGCATCCGAGTGATTTCTAAACTGATTTGCAACCGATTGCTCGACGAAGAATTAGTTGATCTAGAAATCGCCGAAAGCGACTTCCTCAATCTGGTAGAGGGCCTGATCATTCGCGATTTCAAAATCGAAGATGAAATCGACGAAGAGGCCACGGCATTTCTGCTCAAGAACAAGCCCAAGTTGGAAGAAGGCTCCACGGAGTGGAAGATCGAATTGGAACGCAAAAAAGAAGAGTTCTCCATCGCGCGCGGTTATCAAGCTTTTTAGGCCGAGACCAACCGATCTCAATGAGAATACAATAATATGAAGATCATGGTCTTCACTCCCTACCTACCGCACCGCAGAGTAGGCCACGGCGGTGGCGTAGCGGTGCGAGACCTGCTCACTTGGCTCGCCAAAACCCATGAGGTTATGGTCGTTTCGTTGATCAGGCCTGGCGAAGATGAGCTCATTTCAGAGGTTGTGAGCTTAGGGGTTAAAGTCAGCCCGATCCCCTTTGCCGATGCCAATTCTCGTGGCCTCAAGAAACTATCCCTGCTATCGCAACGGCTCCTTGCTTGGCTGAGGTCACTAAGATCCGGCTATCCCCTCTACGTTGAAAAATATCGACAAGATGCGCTGACAAAGGCCGCCGTTGCCGCGGTCCGCGAGTTCAAACCGGACGCCATCCAAATCGAATATACACAGCTTTCTTTGTGGGCACAGGCCCTGCGGCAGGATTTCGAAAACCGTGGTCACAAATTGCCGCGACTGATTCTCAACACCCATGAACTTGGCAGCCTCCCTCGTGAACGCCGCGCAGCAAGGGCTGGAAACAGCCTCGCACGATTCTTGGCCAGCAACGAGGCCAAGGCCTGGCAGCGCCTCCAGGTGGATGCCTCACATTGGGTAGACACTACCCTCTGCGTCACCGCCGAAGACCAAGAACTCTATGAGCAAATGGGTGGCCAAAATTTGCAGACCGTGCCCTTGGGCATGGATTTGACCAAGCTCAAAGCAGACTGGCAGCCTGGCAACTTAGACGGCCGCGAGACCTATCTTTTTGTGGGCTCGTTCGGCCATCGCCCAAATGTCTTGGCCGCCCGCCTCTTGCTCGATGAAATATGGCCTCTTTTTCGCAAAAGGCGGCCCGCCGCTGTATTGGTCATGGCCGGACGTGGGTCTGATGACTTTCTCAATGGCTTGATTTCAGAATCTGAACAAAAAAAACAGGGTGTTGAAGCCCTGGGTTTTGTCGACGACCTCACTCCTCATTTTCGCACTTGCCGTTTGTTTGTCGCGCCTTTGCCGGAAGGCGGCGGCATCAAGATAAAGATTCTCGAAGCCATGGCCCGGGGAGTGCCGATTGTCACCACTTCGGTCGGTGCCGAAGGAATTGCTCGCCCCGAAGACAACATTTTGACCATCGCAGAATGTGGGCCGTCCTTCGCCAATGCCATGGAGGCTGAAGTCAGTAACGATGAGCTCAGCTTCCGCAAAGCAACAGCTGGGCGCCGGCATATGGAAGCTCATTTCAGCTGGCAGGCCATCGCCGAACGTCTCTCTAAAATTTACGCGGGCAGGATTTAATATTGTGAGTGATCGTTTTTGGAGAGTTGTTCAAGCTTAGCCGGATCAATCGTGCTTTCCCCTGCGGCCAATTCTTTGAGCAGTGTGACTTGCGCCAAACGTTCCACTGTTTCCATGAGCGCAAACGCTGCCGCCAGGTCACTCCCCATCGTCACCACACCATGGTTCCCTAAAAGAATCGCATTGTAGGATGCCACATGCGGACGAATTGACGCGGCTAAAGCGGCCGTGCCCGGTTCCGCCCTGGCAGCCAAGGGCACGCGCGGCAAGAGCGCCGCCGTTTCGGTCAGCAAAGATCCGTCAAGGTCACGACCGGCCGCGGCAAAAGCAGTCGACCACGCACAGTGAGCATGGCAAATGCCTCTCACATCAGGTCGTTGCAAATAAATTTCACGGTGCAGGGGCCATTCGCTGGTGGGCGTTCCGCGCGCAGTGCGGCCTTCGGTGTCCACTTCTACCAAGTCCTGTACTCGCATTTGCCCCTTGTTCACACCCGCTGGTGAGACCAAAAAACAATGGCCGCTGACGCGAACCGAGAGGTTCCCTTCAGCAGCCACGACAAAGCCACGGTCTTGCATTTTCTGACCTGTTGACACCATCTCGCGCCGCAAGAGAACCAAGTTGGTCACGTTCATGTTGGTGACCTCTCAAACGTTGCCTCAAGGCGCAATACATCTACGGGCGAACCTTTTATCTAGGGACGGCCCCTTTATATACAGACGACCCGTGTATCTACAGACGACCCGTATATCTACGGCCGA
>JBLIOK010000204.1:0-4968 GCA_047639735.1 Candidatus Krumholzibacteriia bacterium
AGGGGCGGGGCGATGCCCGTGAGGAAGGCTTTCAGGCAATTTTGTTGGTCACTGACGGCGAAGATTTGGAAGGCGATTGGGAAGCCGAAGCAAAAGCCTGCCGTGATGAGGGAATCCGAGTGATTCCAGTTGGTGTGGGAGAAAAAGGTGGCGGCCTGATACCGGTGTTTGATGCCGCTGGTCGCCCGGCTGGGTTTATGAAGGACGAAGAGGGCAAAGTCGTGATGACACGAATGGATTTGGCGAAGCTGCAAGAATTGGCCGCTATTGGGGGCGGCAGTGCATTCCGGCTAGGAGTCGACCGTCTAGCTGGCGATCGTTTGTTCGCCGAATTGGAGCGTTTAGGGCGCCGTGATATGGAAGAACGCCGGATATCCGCCTATCAAGAACGGTTTGTGTGGCCATTGCTGATGGCGCTGTTGTGCTTCTGCCTCAGACTCATCGTGCGGCCCCGACGTTCTGCGGGCCAAAGCCCTTCTGGTCTAGGTATGGGGAAACTTGCCGGCGCTGGACTGATCTTGTGGGCGGGCTTGGCGTTCGTGCCTGGCCAAGTGTTCGCTGGCATAGTGCCGGCCGAATTGGAAGCGATGAACGAGGGTGTCGCCAGCTACGAAGCCGGCGAATTTGAGGACGCCTTGGCTTCCTTTGAGTCGGCGTTGGTGCAGGCTCCGGATCATCCGTCCATTGGCTTGGCTGTTGGAGAAACTCTTTTTCGTCTCGAACGCTATGAAGAGGCAGCGACAGAATTCGAACGGGTGTTGCAGATTACAGACGATCCTCAATTGAGGGCAGAAGCCCTTTATAACCTGGGGACTGCCCGCTTGGCTGTTGGTGATCCCGGTCAAGCTGTAAGCGACCTGCGAGATTCGTTGCTTGAAGATCCTGATCAGCAAGATGCATTGTTCAACTTGGAAGTGGCTTTACAACGCCTGAAGCAACAAGAAAAAGAAGAGGAACAAGAGCAGGAAAACCAAGAGCAACAAGACGAACAGGAAAAACAAGAAGAGCAGGAACAAGAGGAAGAACAAGAAAACCAAGATCAGCAAGAAGAAGAACAGCAAGACCAGGAAAACGAGCAAGAGCAGGAACAAGAAGACGAACAGTCATCGGCCGAAAATGAAGAAGAGCAACAAGAAGAGCAGGATCAGCAAGAGGAAGGCGACGAGCCCCGCGAAGAAGAATCTGAAGAAGAGCCGCAGCCAAGCGAAGGCGAAGAAGAGCTCGATCCCGAACAATTGACCAAAGAACAACAAGAGCAAATATTGCAGGCCTTGGATCGGGATGAAGAAGAACTCAAACGTTCCGTGCAAAAACGTCTAAAGGGCGGCAAACCCAAAAGCGGTAAAAAATGGTGAGCGTGAAGTTAAAGGCTTGGATCCTGAGTCTAGCGGTAGCCTTTTCGGCGACAACCGCCTGGGCCGATTTTGTGTGCGATGCAGAAATCAACCGCACCAGCGTGGCGCGTGGTGGTGAATTGGTGCTGACGGTTTCGGCCCGTGGAGACGTGGGCTGGACTCCTGATTTTCAGTTGCCCAATATTGCTGATGTGAGAGTTTACGCTGGCGGTTCGAATCAAAGCATGAGTGTGGTCAACGGCAAATCTGAAACGTCGGTTGTGAAGACTTATTACCTCAAGGTGGATGCTGCCACAGATTTTACTGTCGGACCAATTGTAATTGCGGCGCAGGGTTTTCGATGCACAACGGACCCGTTGCCGATCAAGGTGACCGCCGCTGTGGTCAATCCGCCGCCAGCCAATACCGGCAATCGGGCAGCAAAACCCGACCGCGAAGTTCCTCAACCCAAGAACAGCACGGCAGGCACGCCGGGCGACGATATCTTTGTGACTCTGGAAGCCGATTATAATGAAGCGTGGGTGGGGCAACAAATTGTCTTGTCGTTCCGCTATTGGCGCAGGGTGCAGCCATGGAATAACCCGTCTTACGAGGCGCCTCGGACCGAAGGATTTTGGCGGGAAGATTTGGGCGCGGAACGCAACTATCGCAAAGTCCTTCACGGTCGTGCTTACAATGTCACCGAAATTCGCTACGCCATTTTTCCGACCCGCATTGGTGAGCTTGTCGTCGAGCCCGCAGAATTGAAATTTGCACAAGGTGTCTTTGATCGTTTTTTCCAGACCAAGCGTGGGCGTAGAGGGCCAACTTCATTGCGCACAGATCCGGTGAAGATTCAGGTCAAGGAGTTGCCAAAACCCCATCCTGCAAATTATTCGGGAATCGTAGCGTCACAGCTCGACTTGGTCAGCCGCGTGGACCGCAACGTTGTGCCGCGCGGAGAAGCGGTTGGACTAAAAGTTCAACTCACCGCAGACGGTTTTCTCAAAGGCTTCCGAAATCTCGATATTGAATCACCGGAGACAACCCAGCTGCACGACGCCGGTGAGAGCTTTCGGACAAGTGTGGAAAATGACCGATTGGTCGGGCGCTTGGCTTGGGAAAAGGTGATCGTGCCAAATGTTGAAGGTGTCGTGAATCTGGCTGCGGTTAAATTGGTTTGGTTCAATACCGTAAAAGGCGCGTTTGAAGTGGCGCGGACTGCCGATTGGGATTTGACGGTTACTCCGAGTGATTTGCCTCTTGCAGGCGACGACGAGTCTGGATTTTTGAGAAGTGAGGTTGCTCGGCTTGGGGACGATCTGGCTTTCATTCATCAAGTGCCTAAAAAGTTGAAGCGCGGCGCCGGAGTGTTCACCGGACATCCAATTTGGTGGTTGCTTTTCGTGGCTCCAGCCTTGGCGTTGGTCGCGTATCGCTTTCTGTTAAATCGGCGTGACGCCCAACACCGCGATCCAGCTGGACGTCGTCGACGCGGCGCCCTGGCTGCAGCGCAGATCCAGTTAGGCGTCGATGGTGCCGACCGCATGAATGCCATCGCTAGAGCGATACAGGGCTTCGTAGCTGATAGCCAAGATTATCCGGTAGCCTCGGTTGGTTCCGAAGACGTGCTGGATTATTGCGAATCTCTTGGGCAGGTTGGCACAGGGCGACGCTTGGTAGATATCATGTCAATTTGCGACGCGGCTCGGTTTGGAAAGGCTCACTCGCAAGAAAGCGAAGCTTTGGCGGCTGAAGTGGGTGAGCTGCTGGACGGACTGGCGGCAACCAGGACGCATCCGGACAAAGTGAAGGCAGGACTCGCCAAGGACACGACCACGCTGGCGTTGGCCTTGGGTCTGTCGTTGTTGGGGGCGGCGCTGCTGTTGCCCACGTCGGCAATTCAGGCTGAAGAAAGCCCCGGCGCAGACCCAGTGCGCTTGCTTGCCGAGGGCAATCAGGCCTATACCGACGCTGATGTAGAAACGGCGGTGGCGAAGTATTTGGCGGTTCGCGAGATGGGTGTCAATGATCCCGTGTTGCATTTCAATTTGGGCAATGCTTATGCTCGCCAGGGCCAACTCGGCCAGGCGGTTGCCTGCTATTTGAGAGCTCAGCGGTTGGCACCTCGTGACTCCGAAGTGCGGGCTAATCTGGCGTGGGTGAGGCGGCATATTGCTGATCTGGAGTTGGTTGAAGAACCGCTGCCATTGTTCATCGCTGAGTTGGCGACTGTCGTACGCGCACTTTCGCTCAATCAATGGGGATTTTTCTGCCTGCTAAGTGTTTGGATCCTCTGCAGTTTAGTGGCTTGGGGCTGGTATCGTGGAGAGGTCAACCCCGTTTTGCGCCGCTGGCAATTGTCGGTTTTGGCCATGTCGTTGTTTGTGATGGCAACGACAGGTGGACAT
Source organism: Candidatus Krumholzibacteriia bacterium (assembly GCA_047639735.1). Classification (GTDB taxonomy): domain Bacteria; phylum Krumholzibacteriota; class Krumholzibacteriia; order LZORAL124-64-63; family LZORAL124-64-63; genus JAGRNP01. The sequence goes on from JBLIOK010000204.1 coordinate 3,746, forward strand.
TGGTACTTCAGTGAAGTGCGCCAGTCGGCAGTCGTAGTGGTGCCAGAGGTGGTCGTCAGGTCAGGGCCGGCCGAAAACTTTCCCGCGCTTTTTGCGATACACGATGGGTTGACTTTGAGTATCGTCGACAAGCGTCAGGACTGGGTACGGGTTGGTCTTGGTGGCGATTGGCAGGGTTGGGTTCCCGAATCAAGCTTGGTCCCGGTCAGGCAACCCTAGTTGTGGTCGGGCGACTCTAGTTCTCGTCGGGCAATCCTAGGGCCGATAGGTGGCTTCGGTCGTCGGGGTCTCGCAAACCGTTACATCAGTGAGCAACGGCAAAAGTGGTTTTAGTTTTTCATACAACCAAACGGCGATCACTTCGGCCGTGCTGTTGCTCAAGCCTTCAATGTCATTCAAGTTATGATGATCCAGGATTTCTAAAATGGGCGCAAAGGCTTCGCTGATTTCGCCGTAGTCTTGGACCCATCCGAGTCGTGGATCCAAAGGCCCTTCTAGTCCCAGTTTCACAATGTACGTGTGCCCATGCAAACGTCCGCATTTGTGGCCGTCTGGCACCTCCGGGAGGTGGTGGGCGGCGTCGAAGCGGAACGATTTGGTGATGCGACAATTCATGAAATGCTCTCCTGGCCTCGTGCTCGAATCAATCAGATCGGCGAAACGTGTTGCCTTCAGGCAAAATAAGCCCTTAGCGGCTCGGATCGCAACTTCCGCCGAGTAATCTAATCAGTCCAGACCATAAATAATGTTCAATATTGATCTGAATCTTGTCGATATCAACTCTTGGAGGGATCTGAGCCCGAATAGTGTCTTCATAAGTGCATCGCCTGGACTAAGGACTCGATTGGTGTCAACGACTAAAGACCTACAAGAAATCATGAACACCCTGGACACGCTGCAGTCGCGAGTCGAGGAGCTGTCTACAGATGCGCAGGTGCTTGGCAATGTGCCCATTGAACATGCACCAAAGCAGGAGAATGCGGCAGCCCCTGCCAGCTCCAACGGTGTTATTGAAGAATCATCGACGCAGAGTGTTGGTCCTAGCGATTTGGATGCCGAATCGATGACCACATTACGAGCTGGCATAGCCGACCTTTCTACCTTGTCCCAGTTTAAAGAATTTCCGCAGTACTTTCTCCAGCTTGCCGCGCGCACCGGCCTGCGCCTGATTTTGCTCAAGCGTTGGACGACAGGTTTACAAGTCTTTCGTGAAGAGAACATCA
>JBLIOK010000205.1:0-4964 GCA_047639735.1 Candidatus Krumholzibacteriia bacterium
GCTCTCATCTGTCGATAATAGTCGGTATGGCCGCCTCGGGAACACCCCCACTGCGAGCCGTTTCCAAAGCGATGGACATGAGCGGATCCCTACAGATTGAAAAAGGACTTTCCACCGAGCTTCGGGCTGTGATGGCAGACGGACAGGAAATTTGCGGCCGTTTCTTTCTGGCCGACTATGCCGAGAACCATTACGGGCAAGAAAATCTACTTGATGTGCTCAACCTCGCTGAACAAAAATTTATTCCCTTTGTTTTGGATGATAATGAAACCGTCGTGCTGATCCAGAAGTCTCGGATTGGGGGTTTGCAGCCGAGTGTACTGGACGGCAACGATTGGCCTCGCGCGCATGACGGCGAGGCTCACTGCTGGTCACCGGCGAGCATCATTATGCGTGGCGAAAATTGCGATGGTTATGCTTTCGTTGGCGACTTGAAACCAGAAAAACGCCGTCTCGCAGACCTCTTGAATCACGGCAATCGCTTTTTTGTGTTCGACACCGAAGCGGGGCCTTGGATCATCAACAAAACGCGCCTGAATTTTTTAGTGCCTCAAAGTTAGAAGGACGATGGGAATATATGGATTACGTTAAGAAATGCATCGCAACTATGCTCGAACAAGGCAGCGACGGATTGTTGCTTGTGGCAGGCAACCCACCGGTGATCAGGGTTGATGGCAAAGGCAAGGTAATCGATTCAACTCCGACCGAAACAGCGGAAATAACCGAATTTCTCAGTGCAGCGTTGTCGTTGCCGAACGACCCGCTGGGCGCTGACTCGACCGAGACCTATCTATTTAGCGGATCGGCAAATCCGGTAAACGTAAAAAAAGTGGTGTCTAACGGCGCCCTGTCGCTGCAGATATATCCGGCTCCAACCCCGGAAATCAAGCCTGAATTACCCGAGACACTTGCGCAAACGGACAAAACAGAAGTGGTCTCCGCGCTGCTGAATTCGACTGTTGAATCAGCCTCAAGTGGCCGCCTCGATGAGTTGCTGACGATGTTGATCAATGAAGGCGCCAGCGATCTGCATCTTTGCACCGGTTCATCGCCATTTTTACGCAAAGACGGGGGCATGGTCGAGCTGTCGGTACCAGCGTTCACCAATGACCAGTTGCACGAAGTGTTGATGGAAATCATTCCCGATCGTAACCGCATCGAGTTTACGGAAAAGTTCGACACTGACTTTGCCTATGAAATTCCAGGCTTGGCGCGCTTTCGTTGTAACTACTTTCAGGATCGAAAAGGTTGCGGTGCCGTTTTTCGCCAGATTCCCGTTGATATTTTAACCGCTGAGCAGCTTGGGCTACCGCCCCAGTTGCTCAGGCTTTGTAATCTGACCAAAGGGTTGGTGCTCGTTACCGGGCCAACGGGTTCCGGCAAGTCAACCACGCTTGCCGCGTTGATCGATCACATCAACAAAACGAGAAATGACCACATTATCACCATTGAAGATCCTATTGAATTTGTGCACAGTAATCAAAAGTGCCTGGTCAATCAGCGTGAAGTTAATGTGCACACTAAGGGCTTCAAAGAAGCTCTGCGTGCAGCCTTGCGCGAAGATCCAGATATTGTTTTGGTTGGTGAATTGCGTGACCTAGAGACGATCAGTATAGCGGTAGAAACTGCAGAAACTGGGCATCTTGTTTTTGGCACCTTGCATACCACGACGGCAGTCTCGACCATCGATCGCATTATTGATCAGTATCCGGCCGACCAACAAGGCCAGATCCGTGTGATGTTATCCGAGTCTTTGCGCGGTGTTATCTCTCAAACACTTTGCAAGAAACAGGGCGGGGGAAGGGTGGCCGCACTGGAAATTCTGCTCTACACCCGAGCCGTCGGTAACTTGATACGTGAAGGCAAGTCTTTCCAGATCCCCTCGGCCATGCAGACGGGCAAAAAAGAGGGCATGATGTTGTTGAATGATTCGCTGGTGGGCCTGGTGGAATCAGGAACGATCACTGCTGATGAAGCTTTTGTGCGTTCGGTTGATAAGGACGGCATCGAACCACTGCTAGCCGACAAGGGCCTGACTCTTGGCGTAGGCTGTAGCTGATCAAATCCAGGGAGGAGTTACGACATGGCCACCTCAAAATGCGCGTTGCTGGTCGTGTTGGTTTTGTTGGTGCCGTTCCTGCCCAGCGCGGCGCCAGTCGATATCGTGACTTCGGAAGGGCTGATTGATTCGCAAGATGCTTCCTTGAAGTGGCCCCCTCATTCAAATCCCACACGTCTGTTGATCACACCCCGCAATGATCAGCCGTTGGCCCAACAAGTCGCCGATCAAATGGCTTGTTATGACAACACTTGCGAAGAGATCCAATGGGACCCGTACCTCGCCTATGACGCACTAGTCGCCGACGGATTTGCGGTGGCCCTGGACCGTCGCGAAATGGAGCGCGGGCTGGTGTTTTTGGCAGCCTATGGTGCCGAAGTCGGGGCAGTAGCTGGTGACTTGATCGAGCGTCCCGGTGGAAGCGAAAGGGCCGCGCGCATTGGCGCGGGTGTATCCGTGGCTAGTGAAATCATTCGCTCTGGCTATTTGCTGCAAGATGAAAGCCCGGAAACTCAGCGCGTCGTTGCACGATACGAACGTAATTTGCGCAAGTGGGTGCGAAAGTATTCTGCCTGCCTGACCCGAATGGGATACCGCGTAGACTAGCGAATTTTACCGCTCGATATTGAATCTCTGCCGCATTTGTTGTAGTCTCCGCATATCCTCGTTTGATCTTCTTGCTGGCAGTGGAAGGAAACCTCATGAATTCTCGTACCGTAAGATTGACCGGCGCTTTGCTAGGTCTCGTTGTTCTATTGGGCGCTTTTGGGGCGATGGCCGAAGAGCCCGCCTTCGACGCTGATCTTGCCCTGGAGTTGGGCGCGGACGAGTACGGTATGCGCAGCTATGTTTTTTGTGTACTGAAGACGGGTTCCGCCGACATAACAGACGAGGATGAAAGAAGTGAAATCTTCCGAGGTCATTTCTCAAACATGTCCCGTTTGGCCGCCGATGGAATGCTGGTCCTGGCTGGACCGTTTGTTGACGCCGATCCTAAACGAGGCCTCTATATATTTAATGTCACGACAATTGCCGAAGCAGAGGAGTTGGTGAAAACTGACCCTGCTGTAGCTGCGGGAATTTTTGATTACGAACTGACGCAACTCTATTGTTCGGCCGCATTGATGAAGATCAGCGAGTTACACGGAGTGATTCAGAAAACAAAGATAGAATAAATATCATTGTTCACCTGTTGGTGAAAAACAGCATGCCTTATTGAACAACAGCACCACCGAGGCCGTGGTGGCTTAGAACGACATCCAAAAGGCAACTTCTGGATAGGTGTTGTCGCAGTCGCCAAATTTACAATCGTTGAATTTTTCATACACAAATCCAACCGCCAAATAGTTGCGCCCTGATTGATAAGCAACACCAGCGCGTCCGCCATACGAACTGTAATCTTCGAATGGCTCGGCAATGTAGTTTTGGCGCCAGAAGGCACCAACATAGGGACGAATGGGATTCATCTGCCAGAACACATAGCGAACTTGGGGAGTGATTTTCCAAATGGTGGGATCCTTGAACAACCAGCCCTCGACATCGGCGCCGATTTCCAATCCATCGAGAACGTAGTAGCCCAGGCCGCCACCAAGGATAAAATACGATTGATCGAAAGTTGATCCGGCGCCGGCATAAAACCCAACTCTCACGCGACCTTTTGCGAAGGGACCAGGTTGTTGAGGTGCTTTCGCCTCTTGGGCGGAAACCACAACAGCACCAAACATAATCAGCGCGGCGCAGAAGAGAGAAATGGCACTTTTCATGATTGTTCACCTAACATGTTTTTCAGCCGATCAATTTCCGGCTGTATGACGTCATCATCTAGTCGCGGAAACAAGATTTCAGGTTGGCCGAGCTTTCGCCCGCCTGGAATCGGTTGCATCCCCGCCTGCCAGCCTTCGGACCACAAATCTGCCTCAATGCCAAGCCATGCCCACAACTTTTCCATGGCAAAAGGCACCACAGGTGCCAGCATCAAACACAACTGCCGTAAGATTTGGATGATCACACCCAAGCTTTGTCCGCAACGCACCAGGTCGGTTTTGCGGCTTCTGAACGGAGCCGACTCGTCAAAATAACGGTTACCAACTTGTCCAGCATGAAACGCGGTTTCCATGGCAGCCTTGATTTCAAATCGTTCCATATGCCCAGACCATTTTTGCAGATCCGCCGCCACTTCAGCCAGCGCCGCACTGTCTATGTCCGTCATCGATTCTTCATTCCAAGCCGGCACTTCACCCTCAAAATATTTGTGAATGAAAGTGAATACGCGGTTGATCAGGTTGCCAAAATTATTGCCAAGCTCATTGTTGTTTCGAGCTTGAAAGCCTTCCCATGTGAAATTCATGTCGCGTGATTCGGGCAGGTTACGAGCCAGTGTGTAACGCAGTGGGTCGGCCTTGAATTTTTCAAGATACTCGGGCAGCCACACAGCAAAACCTTTGCTGGTGGACAATTTGTGGCCTTCTAGATTGAGGAATTCATTGGCCGGCACGTTGTCCGGCAAAATGTAGTCTTCGCTGTGCGCCATCAAGACGGCTGGGAACATCATCGCGTGAAAGAAGATGTTGTCTTTGCCGATGAAATGGACCAAGCGGGTGCCCTTGTCAAACCACCACTTGCGCCAGGCGTCGGCATCGCCCTGGGCCAACGCCCATTCTTTCGTCGAACTGATATATCCAATCGGCGCGTCAAACCAAACGTAGAACACCTTGCCTTCATGGTCTGGCAGTGGCACGGGCACGCCCCAAGCCAGATCGCGGGTCACCGCACGGTCATGCAAGCCGCTGTCAAAATATCCACGGCAGTATTGCTTGACGTTGTCTTTCCATTCGGGATGGTCGTCGATGTAAGCGCTCAAGCGGTCTTGCATTTCGCCTAAGGGCAAAAACCAATGGGTCGTCGG
>JBLIOK010000206.1:0-4963 GCA_047639735.1 Candidatus Krumholzibacteriia bacterium
GTTATAATTTCGATTCGATGCCCGATTTCACCAACCTTTCGGAGACCAACGATGCGCGCCGCCCTTCTCAAAATGTCATTAGTCGTTGTGAGCCTTTTGATCTTGTTTGGCGTGCCCCAACGATCAGGTGCTGCCGTTTCCGCCTTCCAAGTGACATCAGCTGGCCAACTCTTGGGTGGTGACCAGGCCCAAGGCCAGGTTGGCGATTTGATTTTGCAAAACGGCCAAATCGTCATCGTCATCAGCGCCATTGGGCACACGACTTTTTCAGGAGAAAACGGCGGCACGGTTATCGACGCCGCAACAGTGAGCGGGCAGATCGACGCCTTAGGTGAATTTTATACCTACTTCGACGACGATTGGCCCCGGCAAGCCATATACAACGGGCTCATTGTTCTCGATGATGGCAGCCTCGGTGGTCCGGCCATCATCCAAGCAACCGGCTATGACTCGGGCAATCCGTCGCAGACAGTAGTGACCGAATATTTGCTCGGCGATGCAGACCAGTTTTTAACCATCACGACCCACGTGACTGGAGCCGGAGGCACAACGCCGAATTTCGAATTGGGCGACGCCTTCCAATGGGGCAGCTGCAGCAAGTATGCACCCGGCCTTGGGTTTTCCATTTTCGGAACGACAACCCAAGCCTGGTTGGCCGGTGTAACAAACGATGTGTGTTACGCCTACGCTGGTACCGAAGGTGACAACTGGGGCCCAAATGGCGGACTTTGGTCTGACGTCAGCGTGACAACGGCCACTCTTTCAACCGGTGTGGTTTCAAGCTATACACGCTACCTCGCCGTTTCCCACGGCGACTTGGCAGCCGCCGCGGCCATTCTCTATGATGTCCTCGGCACACCAAGCGGCACGATCAATTGTGATGTTGGGCAGCAAAATGGCGGCGCTCCGATTAGCGGCGCCTCTGTCAGTGTCACCGATCTTTCCGGAAATCCTCAGTTACAAACGACAACCGACGCCACCGGCGCCGCATCGGCTGTTCTGCCCAGCGGAGGTTGGCTGGTGAATGTATCTGCCCCAACTTTCCAACCAGTGCAACAAAACGTGCCGGTCATCGCTGGCGGCAATCATGATCTGAATTTTTCATTGGCAGATGGAGGCGGCTCGAGCTCGGCGATCGGTGATACACTGACCGTCATCCAACGTCCCTTGGTCAATATCCCAACTATGGTGACCTCCGGCCAAGCGCTTGAAATCAGTTGCGTGGCCGATCCGGCAACCACCGGCTGGCAAGCTGAGATCAACTTCAACGCCATCACCGTTTCGTTACCAATCAGTAGCGCCATCTACGACGCGACCACGACCTGGTGGACGCTGACCACCACCGTTCCGGTTCTCGGTTTGTACGAACTTTACGACCTGCGCGTCACGGCCGACGGCGGATTAGATGACACCACCCGAAATGCCGTGCAAGTTCTGCAACAGTTTCGCGACGACTACTATTTCATTCAGATATCAGACACTCATTTGCCCGATCACCAGTTTTCAGACAGCGGCGGTGCCCCTGAAGACAGCACCGAAACTCTCGACTTCCGCGCTGTGATCGCAGACATCAATCTGATCAATCCTGAATTTGTTTTGATCACGGGCGACTTTATTAACGAGGGCGAACTCGAAGACCATTTGGAATGGCGCAGCTACACCCGCGCGCAACGGCAGCTGTATGAATTCGACACACCGACATACTTGATCGCCGGCAACCACGACATCGGTGGTTGGAACGCGACGCCACCTCCGGCTGGTACGGCACGCCGCAACTGGTGGCGTTTCTTTGGTTGGCCAAGGCTTGACAGCCCGCCGGCTGGTGCGCCCCAATACACGCAGAACTACAGCTTCGATTATGGACCGGTGCATTTCGTGGGCCTTGAATCCTATGACAACTACGATCTTTGGCGTTCGGGTATCTACGGCTCGGACAGTTTTCCAAACACCCAGATCAACTGGCTGACCCAGGATCTCGCTGCGGCATCCGGCAGCCAGTCTCAGGTTCTTTTTTACCACTATGACTTCCAAAACGAATTGAATCTTTCGGCGCTCGGGGTCGAGATGGCCCTTTGGGGACACGTCCATAGCGACCGCGGCGATATTCAAGTTCAACCCTACAACATTGCGACCAACAACGTGTGCGATGGCGAACGGTCCTACCGATTGATCCGCGTCAGCAATGGCGTTGTGCAACCAGAAGCAACACTCTCTGCGGGCAGCGCGGGACAAAACTTGAGCGTGTCCTATCAGTTCAATAACGAAGGGTTGGTCAATCTAGAAACCGCCCAAATCACGAACAATCAACCGCAACGGTTTCAGCAGGCTCGGCTGCGGTTTGTGATGCCAAAGATTGGGGGCATGTACCTTCCTGTCGGCGGAACACTCGTTCAAATTGACCAATCCGGAGACTTCGACATCTGCTACGTAGAGGTCGACATTTTGCCGATGAGCAGCCAAACGGTCACCGTCCATGGAGGGACGAGTGGTGTGCCCGACGCCAGTTCGGCGAGCATATTGCGTCTCGGCCAAAATCATCCGAACCCGTTCAACCCGGCGACTGAACTTGATTTTTACCTGCCAAATTCTGGTGGCGTTCAATTGAAAATCTACAATGTCAAAGGGCAGGAAGTCGCGACGCTCGTTGATCGCGACATGTCAGCTGGTGACCACACTGTGGAATGGAACGGCAAGGATTCGGACGGCGGCGATGTCCCGTCTGGGGTGTATTTGGTGAAAATCTCAGCTGCAGACCAGACTGACCGCCGCAAGATCACCCTAACTCGTTAAAGGGTCCGGTGAGTTAGCTTCAGCCCCTTCTTGCCGCGGAAGCCAGTACGATACGAGCCACGACAACGTCTGTCTCATGCATCCCTTGTTTTCTCATTCCACATCGCGTGCTAAATTGGTAGAAACCCGCACACTCACATCATCAGGAGTCGTCGTTCATGCCAATCGATCCCGCCCTGCTCGAGGTTCATGCGTATACAGAACCAGGCTTTCGCCCCTTGGTCGACTTCGACACTTGGCGTGTGGCGGTTCTCAACTACTGTGCAGATTTGTCAGTGGAAAATCTGCACAACATGCAGCGGCATGACGAGACGGATGAGGTTTTTGTCTTGCTAAAGGGGCGTTGTGTTTTGTTTCTCGGTGATGGAAAAGATGAAGCTGGGCGTATCCAAGCCATTGATCTGAAGCCACAGACTGTATACAATGTTACTCGTGGCACATGGCACAATCACACCCTGAGCGAAGACGCCTCGGTTCTGGTCATCGAGAACCGAAACACGACCACAGATAATTCCCCATTCACTATTCTCAATACAGCCCAAAGAGCAAAACTGACTACACATACGCAACGACTGTGGGGATCCTGATCGTTGGAGAGTATGCCATACAGATGTTCAAGATGGTGGCTGCGGTTTCAAACCATCTGGACTCGATGAAGTAGTCATGCTGTAGGTTGTCGGTTGGCATGAGGTGATGTAGAATCCCTGTTGCCGTAATTCCGACCACTCGAAGCCTACACATCTTTGGAGTCCCCAGTGCCAACAGCTCAAATACCATCAAACGCACGCGTCGTCATTATCGGCGGCGGTGTTATTGGATGTTCCATCGCCTACCATTTGGGGCACTTGGGTTGGAAAGACGTTGTCCTTCTGGAACGCGATCAACTGACCAGCGGCACAACCTGGCACGCGGCCGGGCTCATGACCACCTTCGGCTCCACCTCGCAAACGTCCGTTGAAATGCGCATGTATTCCCGCGAACTCTACAGCCGACTCGAGGCAGAAACCGGGCTCAGCACAGGCTTTGAGCCCTTAGGCTTTATCGAACTAGCCGCCGACCGCGACCGAGTCGAAGAATACCGGCGTGTGGCCGCCTTCAATCGCTTTTGCGGAAATGACGTTGAAGAAATCGGGCCGGATGACATCAAGCGGCTCTTCCCCTTCGCCAAAGTCGACGACATCGAAGCAGGGTTTTATCTGCCACAAGATGGCCGCGTCAATCCCGTTGACGCCACCATGGCCTTGGCCAAAGGCGCGCGACAACAAGGGGTCAACCTGATCGAGGGCGTTACCGTCACTAGCGTGATCACCAACAATGGCCGCGCGACCGGCGTCTCAACCACTCAGGGCGACATCACGGCAGAAGTGGTCGTCAACTGCGCTGGTATGTGGGCTCGTCAACTCGGCGCACTCAACGGCGTGAGCATCCCCAACCAATCGACCGAGCACTACTACCTCATCACAGATCCCATTGAAGGCGTCACACGTGATTTGCCCATCATCGAAGACCCATCCAGCCACGGCTATTACCGCGAAGAGGGCGGCGGCCTGATGATCGGTCTCTTCGAACCCGTTTGCGCACCGTGGAAAGTCGAAGGCGTGCCTGCCGACTTCTCATTCGGCGAAATCCAACCCGACTGGGAGCGCATGATGCCCTTCCTCGATAAAGCCATGAGCCGCGTGCCCATTGCGCGCGAAGCCGGGCTGCTCAAGTTTTTCTGTGGTCCCGAAAGTTTCACTCCAGATTTGGGTGTGATTTTTGGTGAAACACCAGAAATCGAAAACTACTTTGTCACGGCAGGACTCAACTCAGTCGGTCTGATCACCGGCGGCGGCCTCGGCAAAGTGATGGCCCAATGGATCACTACCGGTGACCCAGGCGCCGACGTCACGGCCATCAATGTCGACCGCTTCCATCCCTACCAATGCAATCCTGAATACCGCAGAACCCGCGTCGTCGATACTTTGGGCATGGTCTACCGACGCCACTATCCCAACCGCGTGCCAGAATCTGCCCGCGACTGCAAGCGTTCGCCTTTTCACGATCGATTGAAAGACAAAGGCGCCTATTTTACCGATGTCAGTGGTTGGGAAAGTCCAGCCTGGTTTGCCCCGGCGGGAATAGAACCCAAAGTTGACAAGCTTTCTTGGGGCCGTGAAAACTGGTTCCCGTA
>JBLIOK010000207.1:0-4957 GCA_047639735.1 Candidatus Krumholzibacteriia bacterium
TTACGGTTTGACGCTGCATTTAGCGATTCGGTAATCGCTTTTGACGTGGCTGAATTCTCAGTAGATATGGAAGGGACCAATTGGTCCTTGGCCAATCCGTTCACTTTGGGTGTGGGGGACGGGCACTTTGCGTTGAATGACTTGCAGCTGAATTCTTCACGGGGAGAGCTTTCGGGCGAAGGTCTTTTTGTGCGCGATCAACAGGTCAACGGCAGCCTTCACTTTCGCAATTTTGATTTGGGGTTGTTGAACCCGTTTGTCGAAACCCAGGCGCCCTTGGCTGGGGGCTTGACAGCCGAAGTAACCGCCGATGGAGATCCGTCAGCGCCGACTTTGCACATGACAGGCACGATGGTCGGTGGTGATTTCGCAATGGCTCAGGTTGATTCGCTCGAGGTCGCCGCACAATACCAAGCCGGCACTGTGACGATGCACCGTTTGGGTCTGAAAACAGAGTTTGGCCGTTTTCGAATCAATGGTCAAATATCCAATCCGGGCGCGGCCATCATCGACTATTGGCACGACGCTGACCTCGAATTGGATGTTGTTTTTGAAGAGATGGATTGGGCCGCCTTGGATCAATTTGCCATGCCGGCCTTGGATCGCCTGGAGGGCGATTTCACCGGAGACATTCGGGTCAGCGGTTCGACGCTGGAACCCGTCATCCGCGGGCAAATGCACAGCGCGCCTTTTCATGTCCATTGGCTGCATTTGGATGATTTGTCTGCCGAAATTGAGGCCGACAGTAGGGGCCTGGTGCTGGGGAATTTGAAGGGGCGCAAGGGCGAATTGAATCTGAGCGGACGCATTGAAATCCCGCTCGAGATGGACCTGATTAGCGAGCCGATAGCTCCTTTGGATGGTCCATTCTATATGCAATTGGAAATCCCGCCCGGCACGGACTTGACTGCTTTGTCGCAAGCGACCAATGCCTTTGTTGAGAGTTCTGGCATAGGCGAAGCGTCGGTTGTGGTTGCTGGTCCATTGGACCATCCCTTTTGGCAAGGGGACCTCAAGCTCTCTGATGTGTCATTCGTCATGCGCGATCTCGAAGAGGTTTACCAAGAGGCGTCAGTCGAAGGAACATTTGCGCGCGATAAGCTGCTTCTCACCAATTTACAGGGCAAAGAAGGATTGCGCGGCCGGTTCAATGGCGCGGGTTCAGTGACTTTCAGGGGCCTGATGGTGGAGTCGTTTGATTTGAGGCTGGACTTGGACCGATTCCTTTTGGCATCTATCCCGGATCTGCGTGCCGTCGCCAGTAGCCGTAATGCTCGCATGACGGGCATGATGGTGGGACCCGACAGCGTCTTGGTGCCCAAATTTCATGGCGATTTTGAAGTGCACAAGGCGCGATATACGGGGTCCTTCGAAGAGAAGGAAGGCTCTAATGACCCGCTCTTAGGTACGGTGGCTCCTGATTGGTTGGCTGACTTGACCCTGCATGCCGATCCTCGCGTGGCTCACATTATGAATCGTGAAATGGACTTGCTTCTTGGCGGAGACTTGAACCTTGTGCGCACCATGGGCGGCTTGTCGATGCGCGGCTCCATGGATGTCAATACGGGTGAGTTGATTGTTTTTAATAACAAGTTCAGGGTGCAAAGCGGACGCTTAGACTTCAGCCGCGCAGTGGGGTTTGACCCACGAATTGATTTGGACGCTGGCATTGAATACAGATTGCGCTTTGCTGGTTCAAGCAACTCGGTTATCGAACATATCGGGGTGCACGTGTCAGGTTTGATGTCCAATCCGACTGTCCGGTTTTCGAGTGAACGGGGATACAGTGAAAATGCGATCCAGCGCATGTTATTGGGTCTCGAGCCCCATGCAACTCCTGAAGGCGATTCCCAACGTTTGACCAACAGTTCGATTTCGGCCGGTTTTAACCTGATCGAACGTGAAATTGCCCGAGAAGTGGATATTGTCGATACGATTGAGATCGATCAAATCCAGCGACAGCGCACTACTGGCGATACGGGCCTGGATCCGTTGATTGGGGTCGGGAAATACATTGGACAAGATCTGTACCTCAAATACGCTCAGGGGATCAGCGGAGTCGATGATTTGGATATTGTGGTGGAATATCAAATCAACCGCCATCTGTTGCTGCAATCGGAAATGCGGCGGCGACTCGATGAGAATCAAGGCGAGTCAACTTACAACCTCGACCTCAAATATCGCTTCGAATATTAAAAAACATCTTTCCGCAGGTTGCCAGCTTTGGCAAATGATGCCATCTTGCTCAGCAAACCCAGAGCCTAAATCAATGGAGCACTTGTGACGGACTTCCTCTCGCGCATGAACGGACCTCAAAGCGAATCTGTTACCGCAGGCGACGGCCCTGTTTTGGTTGTGGCCGGGGCTGGCAGCGGCAAGACCCGCGTTCTGACCACGCGAATCGCTTGGTTGATGGCAGAAAAAAAGGTGCATGCGGGCGAGATCTTGGCCTTCACTTTCACCAACCGGGCCGCCAAAGAAATGCGCGAGAGGGTGGCTGAAACCGTGGGCCAAGGCCAGGCCCCGTTTTGGATCGGGACCTTTCACGCCACCGGGCTCAAGATCTTACGCACAGATGGCTCTCACATTGGTGTGCAGTCGAGCTTTTCAATCTTTGATACCGATGATAGCAAGCGGTTGTTGAAGCAGGTGATGAAAGACCTCAATATTGATCCCAAGCAGTTCACGCTTAACGCCACCCGCTCAGTGATCAGTAAATGGAAAAATGAGGACATCAAGCCCGAAACAGCGCGCGCGAATGCCGGCAGTTTCATTGACGAAAAATACGCAGAACTTTATGAAGGCTACAACGCCGCTTTGGTGAAATGCAACGCCTTGGACTTTGATGATTTGATTCTGCGCACGGTTCACCTGCTGGAGCAAGTCGATGAAGTGCGCGAAAAGTACGCGCGGCGTTTTCGCCATGTGATGGTCGACGAATTTCAAGACACCAATCCGCTGCAGTTGCTGCTGGTGAAATTATTAAGCAGCAATCATGGCAATATCTTTGCGGTGGGGGACGACGACCAGAGTATCTACAGTTGGCGCGGTGCTCGCATTGAAAACATGATCAATTTCGATGACTATTTTCCCGGTGCGGCCACTTTTCGCCTCGAGCAAAATTACCGCAGCACAGGTAATATCTTAAACGCAGCCAATGCGGTCATTGCGCACAACAAGCAGCGCAAGGGCAAGAATTTGTGGACCAGCGGTGCAGATGGCGACCTGCTCACCGAAGAAGAGTTCTTTGACGACGAAGACGAAGCTGCACGGCTGACCGATATCATCAGGACCGAGATCGCCGGTGGGATGACCCGAGGTGACGTGACGATATTGTACCGGACCAATGCCCAGTCGCGTGTTCTGGAAGACGCTTTGCGCCGTGCCGCCATTCCTTATCAAATTGTCGGTGGGCTGCACTTCTATGATCGCAAAGAGGTGCGCGACTTGATGGCCTATCTCAAACTCGTCAGCAATCCGGCCGATGTGATAGCCGCCCAACGGGTTATCAACACACCAAAGCGCAAGATTGGCAACACCACCATCGGGCGACTGGTGAGCTTGGCGGCCGCTCATGAACTGACTTTGGGAGAAGCCGCTGCTCAGCCCGGATTACTGGAAATGGAGCTGGCTCCGGCAGCCTGCAAGCGCGTGCGCAAATTTTTTGACATGACCACGCAGTGGCGTCGGCGCGTTACCGAGGGCCAGTCGGTCCTCGACCTGCTCACAGCGATTCTCAGCGATACCGGATACCAGGGGCACTTGGAAGCCGAAGACGCGGAAACCGCCGGCACACGCTACGAAAACATCGCTGAATTGCTCAACGCCGCGGCCAGTTTTCAGGAATCGAGCGCCGGCGGCACGCTGGACCAATTCCTGGAGCAGGTGGCGTTGGTTTCGGATCCCGACACCATTCAAGACGACGAAGGCGTGGTCCGCCTGATGACCATTCACACCGCCAAAGGATTGGAATTCCCCGTCGTGGTGGTCGCTGGGGTGGAAGATGACATCTTACCCCACATCAACAGTGCCGAAGACGAGGCAGGCCTCGAAGAAGAGCGCCGTTTGTTTTATGTTGCGATCACGAGAGCCGAAAAGCGGGTGTACTTGCTGCACGCCGCTCGCCGCCGCCGGTTTGGCTCGTGGCAAGAAAGTTTGCCATCGCGCTTTCTAAGAGAAGTGCCCGACGAGTTGGTGGAACGCCGATTGTTGGACAGTCAGAGCGATTTCCAAGAGCCTATTGCCCAAAGTTTATTTGGTTCCGCCGGCGGTCAGGCCAGCACCTGGACCGGGGGATCTTTCGCCCGCTCTCAGCGCCAAGCAGGGGCTGGAACTCCTGACAAAACCACAGGGAATTCGTCGAGCCGTTCGGTGCGCCCTAACCAATGGGGATCTCGCCAAGAGAAGGCCAACAAAGTCAGTGACGGCTGGGACCAAGATGTTGTGCAAGACGGTGGACAGGGGCCCGGCTATTTTGAAGGGCAAACCGTAAGCCACGGCATATTTGGCACGGGCACGGTCAGCAGGGTAGAAGGCAGTGGCGACGACATGATGGTGACTGTCGATTTTTACGATGCGGGGCGCAAGCACATCAATCCTCGCTTTGCGCCATTGGTTCCCATGAGCTAGAACGCGAGATGATGGCCACTTAACGCAAGAGCGTGACCCGCTTGACGGTGCGCCCACCCCCGCCAACAAATTCCACAAAGTAGAGTCCAGACGGCGGCAAGGCGCCATTGTCTAGCCTTGGTTGCCAACGCCACGAGTGCGCGGCGGCCAGGCCAGGCCCCTCCGGTCCTGTCGCAGCCAACTCCCCAAGGTCGCTGGATTGAACAAGGCGGCCTTTCGTATCATATGTATTTACAACAAGTAATGTGTCTTTAGTTAGAAACAAGTCGAATGCGGCCCCTGCCGCACCACTGGGATTTGGTGCTGGTCCAACGGCGTTGATCAAGGG
>JBLIOK010000208.1:0-4945 GCA_047639735.1 Candidatus Krumholzibacteriia bacterium
GTGTCGATAGAGAAGACGACTTCAGCGCCGTGTTGAGCGGTGACCAACGAAAATGAACAAGTGAAGGCAAAGAGATTGGCCACCCGCGCGTTTTTGGCGACGTCTGCTGTTCTTCGCCGGGAGTCGCGCTGGTCTAAGAACAATCCGGTGTGCTGGGTTTTCAACAGATTGATTTCGTAGGCAAGCCCGTGTTCGGTGACGGTGAAAACTTCAGGCGGCGTTTCGCCGACAACGGTGACTTCTTTCACCAACGATCTTTGATGGG
This sequence comes from Candidatus Krumholzibacteriia bacterium, assembly GCA_047639735.1. GTDB lineage: Bacteria > Krumholzibacteriota > Krumholzibacteriia > LZORAL124-64-63 > LZORAL124-64-63 > JAGRNP01. Next base: position 266 of record JBLIOK010000208.1, read on the forward strand.
GGTTGCGGCGGTGAGTTCGCACGACGCCGCCGAGGCAGCCGTATTGCTGGCTGATGGCCGTCAGGACTGGCTGCAAGAGTTTGTCTTGTTCGTTGGCGGTAGCGGTTTCGTCAAACCAGACGGCATTGAACCAAGAGCCATACACATCAACGGCCGCTGGCAGACCCGGGATTTCGTCCCGATGCACCACTCGAAAAGCATCGGTGATCGATTGTAGCCATTCACCTCGGCGATCAAAGCAGACCGCAAGTTCAGCATCGCCAGCGGTGGCCTTGAGCAAGGCGGTGAATGCTTGGGGCTCGGCTGCGATCAGGGGTTCAGAGATTCCAGGCCAACTCACCTGCGCACAGTGCAAGCACAGGCGTGAAAAAACCGCGCCTCCATATTGATCGTCACCCAAAAGAGAGACGCCGCTGCTTTGGGCGTGGCGGCGAATCTGGTGCTTCCGTCCCCGCGAAATTTCGGCCTGATAGTGAACAAAACGGTCGTCGTCGCTAGCAGCAAGCCGCGTGAAGGTGGTGCGCGCCGATTTGCCGTCGAGTTCATCGTCGCGTTCCCAGGTTGTCGGCAATCCGAGTTTATTGCTGTCTACCGTAGAAATGAATCGGTACGTTTTGAGCCCTTCGCTGGCCTCGTGAATGGCCTGGGCCCGCGCCGAGGCTGCCGCGTTTTTAGCAAAGACCAAGACTCCGCTCGTGCCGCGATCCAAACGCGAAACAACGTGCACTTTTTGCTCAACATGCAATGCGAGCCACTCAACGGCGCCCAGTTCGCCAGGCTTGCCGGCGTGGGTGGCCAAGCCGGTGGGTTTGTTAACCACCAACCATTGGCTGTCTTCGAATAAAATCACAAGGGCCCGATCGCAAAAGTGGTGTCAAAATCCTACTGACCAAGGGATACACCAGACTCCGCCAATTCGCGACTCAAAACCACATAATAATGAGGAGGTGAATCGCGCCGCATCATCCCCTATATTGATCTTTGATTGTGGGGCACCTTATCAACCGACCGGTATAAACGATGAACCATCCGGAAACCTTTCGCCCTCCCTTTCGCTTGAACCAGTGGCTAGTCCAGCCGGATCTCAACCGCATCAGCGGCCCAGATGGCACCACGCAGGTCGAGCCGAGGGTGATGGCGGTATTGCTGGCCCTGGCCCAACGGCCCGGTGATGTTTTGACGCGCCTGGAACTCTTGGACCTGGTGTGGGGCGACACCGTCGTAGGTGAAGAGATTCTAACCCGAGCGGTATCCGAGTTGCGCCGCGTCTTTGGCGACAAAGCGCGGAAGCCCGAATATATAGAGACAATCCGAAATCATGGTTACCGTTTGATCGCGCCCGTTACCGAGGCGGAAAACGAAACGGTCGATCAGCCTACGCTGCCCCGCAATACTGAAGAATCATCTCAATCGAGTCCGGTGGGGTCGTGGGTGCGGCTCGTGATTGTGGTTGGGCTGCTGATTTTTCTCGCGATTTCCGTGCCCAGTTGGATGGAAGGCCCCTCTTCGCCTGATACGGCTCCATCCCGCCAGTTGGTAGCCACGCCGCTCACGACTTTCTCGGGCCGTGAATACCATCCGGCTCTTTCATCTGACGGCACTCGCGTTGCTTTTGCTTGGTTGGGACTTGAAGGGGACATGACCTCGATCCACGTCAAACAAAGCCATAACGAAGCGCCTTTGCGACTGACCCACGAGTTGGGGTGGGCCGCGTGGCCAGCTTGGTCGCCCGATGATCAAACGGTGGCATTTGTTCAATCGCATGCCCAAGCCAGTGACATTTGTTTGGTGCCTAGCTTAGGCGGGGCAGTGCGCCGAATTTATTCAGTGGCCGGCTTGATCGAAGGATTGGACTGGTCTCCAGATAACACACTGCTGGCGTTTTCTGCGCGTGACTCGGCGAGTGGCGATCACAGGATCTACGTTTTGGACTTGTCGTCGTTAAAGGTTCGCGCCGCGGTGGCTACCCGAACCAACAACGCCGGAGACTTCCTGCCCCGATTTGCACCGCAAGACAGTCGCCTAGCTTGGATTGGTCGCGATCGTTCCGGCGGCAGCGGAGTGTATGTGGCGTCCAGTGTGGGAGGCGCCGGAAAAGCGGCCACTCTCGGGCGTGAACCGCTGCAAGGTTTGGCCTGGACCGCCGACGGCGCTTCTTTGATTTATGCCGCCGAAACAGCAGGCAAGTATCGACTCCGACAAGTTGCGGCGATTGGCGGACTATCTCATGAATTGCCATTGAGCGATGACTTTGCCTGGAACCCCACCGTCGCGCGACTCGATGGGTCCTTGGTGTACGAACAGGTGCGGGTTGACCAGGATTTGTGGCGCACGACGATCACCAACCGCGCTGATTGGACAGTAGAATCCGGCTCATTCATCACTTCAACGCGTTGGGAATCGGATCCGGAATATCACCCCGATGGCGGCCTTGTCGCCTTTGTCTCGACCCGCAGTGGAGAGCCTCAAATTTGGGTAGGAGATGCGCAGGGCACCAACCTGCGCCAGTTGACCACATGGGACGCGACCGCGATCACTAATCTGCGGTGGTCACCGGCGGGCGATGCTATTGCCTGCAATGCGGTCCTGAACGATGAACACCAAATTCGGATAACAGATGCCACTGGCGGCCAGTCAAACCGAGTGACGACAGGTCATGAAAACGAAGTCTTTGCTTCGTGGAGTCGCGGCGATGTGTTGGTGAGCGCCCAGACACAATCGGGTTGGCAGGTCATGAGGTTGCCTCTTGGCGGCGCAAAACCCACCCAGATCACTCGATCCGGGGGACTGATTGCCCAAGAAGATGCCACCGGACGCGTTCTTTATTTTACTCGCCCAGACCGCGCCGGGTTGTGGCGCAGCCAGATCGGGGGCCGCGTGACGCCGGAATTGGTGCTCCCCGAAATACTGCCTGACGACCAGTTTAATTGGCGCTTGTTGGGCGATAAGGTGGTTTGGGTACACCGCACCAGAGGAACAGCTCTTCTTTATGAATACGATCTGGCCTTGGACCAGTCAGTGCTTTTGGCAGAATTGGCGGGTTACCAAGGCCCGGGGCTGGCCATCGCGCCCTCCGGAAACACATTTTTGTACCCTAAAACAGGTGCAGCAGCCGGCGATTTGATGTTGGTAAAGGGCTGGCCGGGTAACAACTGATCCCTCTGATAATAATATTTGTTATTTCTAAAATTCCTAAACCGTTGCAAACAAAGAACAACAGACATCCCAGAGCAAGCTTAAGGTATCCCTCAGGTGTCCTTCAGGCTGTCTGAGCGAAAAAATCGTTCATTCACCCACGTGAGAGCTGGCGCACCCCGTCGGCGGTCACGGAAACAGGAGGCCGGCTCGGCCACGTCTTGCTAAATCTCTGCGAACGGGATTCTATTTCACCTGGTCACCATCAGGGTCCCGAGATGAAGCAAGGTTGGCGCTGCCACGATCCCAGCGGGTAACATGCCCCCCCGCAGGTGCTCAGGCGGATTGCTGATAGTGGCTCTGGCCTCCTGTATCTCTTTTTCGTCTTGCTGGCCGGCATCATGTACCGACTCAACCGACCCCCTCGGCGTCGTAAATGGACTACCGGCCGGCAGATACACAAAAGGACCCTCATTGAGGGTCCTTTTGCTTTGGTGCTGAATTTGAGTGCTGTGTATGACGAGAGTTAGCCGAGAAATTCCGCCAAAACCTTGCCCTGATAGGCATCCCGAATTTTTTCAAATGCCCGATTCCGGATCTGACGGACGCGTTCACGGGAAAGTTTGATGGATTCGCCAATGGCTTCGAGGCTCATGCGCGGAACCGATCCCAAACCGTAGTAGTGTTCGATGATATCCCGTTCGCGGGGGCTAAGCTGAGAAAGGGCCAGATCGAGTTCTGTGTTCAAATCCGCTATTTCCAAGGCTTCGGAGGGCAGTATAGCCTCGGGGTCGCACAAAACGTCGGCCAAAGTGGGCGCGTCATCAAAGGAGGACTCGTTCAAGGGCACGTTGGGTCGGGAGGCGGCCCGAATTTGCGCCACTTTTTCCAAGGGAAGGTCAACCGCGGCGGCCAAATCGTCGTTATCGACGCCTGTCATGCGCTCTTGTTCCATTAAGCGCTCCATACGAGCTATTTTTGTGGCTTCACGGGCTCGATTGGCCGGTAAGCGCACGGTTCGGGTTTGGTCCTGCAAGGCCGCTTGAATCGTTTGGCGGATCCACCAGACGGCGTAGGTCACGAAGCGAAACTCGCGGCGCTCGTCAAAGCGTTTGGCGGCGGTGATCAAGCCGACATTTCCTTCGGCAATGAGGTCCATGTAGCTTAAACCACGGTTTATATACCGTTTTGAGACACTCACGACGAAGCGCAGGTTGGCGTTGACCATGGCGTCCAGCGCATCCTGGTCACCGTTTCTAATTTGTAGTGCGAGGGCGGCTTCTTCTTCAGGAGTGAGCAGATCGTAGCGCGCGATGGTCGACAAATAGTGCTTTAGTGCTTGGTCGTTGCGGCGGTCGTATATCTGTTCCACTTCGTACATGGCATTCCCCGTGTTCTTGGCATGAATTATTCGCCTGATATAGAGTGAGTGTCGACTCCACTGCTTTTATTACGAACTTTGTCGAAAAAGTGTGACTGGGACGAAAAGGTGCTAGCGAATGTGGGAACCCATCATATACTTTCGGCGTAGGGTATTCTCATATC
>JBLIOK010000209.1:0-4934 GCA_047639735.1 Candidatus Krumholzibacteriia bacterium
CAATTTCGCGGATGGCCAGAGCCTCCAGTTCCATCTCTATCGCTTCTTCGTACCGTTCTTGGTCTTTGTAAACTATCGCCAACGTGTGCAAGGTGGTGGCGTAGTTATGATTCTCGCGACCACCCAGGCTCAGCTCCAATTCGGCCGCTCGTTTGTAGAGTTTTTCCGCTTCAACCAGATCGCCGCGAAAATAGTGCACGATAGCCAGGTTGTGCACACTTGCTGCAAGTTCCTCGCTGTGTTTTGCGCCAGCTTGTTCGCGAATACGAATGGCCCGTTTGTGCGCTTCGGCCGCGTCGTCAAGACGGTTGAGTTGTTGCAACGAATTGCCGAGGGCATTGAGGCTTTGTGCTACCAAGAGGTGATTGAGTCCGAGCTCCTGTTCGCGCAAATGTAGGCTTTGGCGAGCCAGTTCTTCCGCCTCGCTTGAGCGATCGGTCCAACTGTATAATTTGGCCAATTCATAGAGCCCGGCGGCTTTCTCGAGGTCACTCACTGCGGGGTTTTCGGCAGCCAGCCTGACCGACTCTTCGAGCAACGGTTCGGCCTCTGAATACAGACTGAGTTCTGTGTAAACTCGGCCCATGGTGCGCATCATCGTCACCTGCGAGACCGGTTGATCCGCCAAATCTTCTCTCACCCGCAAAGCACCGGCGTCGAGGATTTCCCGAGCTGTGACCGTGTTTCCACGCGACTCGCTTGGGTCCGAAACTCCGAAAAGTTTGACTAAGAATTCAGAGACTTGACGCGAAGTCTCGGCTTCTGTGTTGGCCCGATCTCGCTCGTTGGCAATTCTTTCAGCCTGAATAGCCATGGTGGCGGCGAAGGCGACGATCAATACAGATGTGGCCGCCATAAACGCCACGCCAACACGGTGGCGACGCACAAATTTTCGCATCTTGTAGACGAAACTAGGCGGGCTCGCTAAAACAGCCTCGTTGTTGAGGAAACGCCGCAAATCGTCGGCCATTTCCTTGGGCGAGCTGTACCTGCGGGTGCGATCCTTTTCCATGGCTTTGAGGGTGATCCAGTCGAGGTCGCCGCGAATTTCGCGCTGTAGATTATCAACGCTGGAAGACTGGCGACGGGTAAGAATCTTAGATTCTGGCCCTAGGCCGCTGACTCGTGCGCTGGGCGGCAGGGGGTCATCTTCTCGAATGCTTCGCCTGATCTCTTCGACGCTGCGTGTTTTTAAATCGCGCGAACCAAACGGCATTTCTCCCGTGAACAATTCGTAGAGCAGCGCACCGAGCGAATAGACATCTGTGCGCGTATCAATATCCAATCCCGTAACTTCAGCTTGTTCAGGACTCATGTATTCGGGCGTGCCAAGAAAGTGACCGATTTCGGTGTGGAGGGGCTGGTCGCCCAATCGTTGGTCGGTGGCTTTGGCCATGCCAAAATCGATGATTTTTGGTTCGGATTCATCACCTTGAATCGTCACCAGCACGTTGTGGGGCTTGATGTCACGGTGAATGATTGCTTTTTGATGCGCGGCCTGCACGCCCTCACAAACTTTGATAAACAGCGCTATGCGCGCGTTTGTGCTGAGCCGATTTTTATCGCAGTAGTCGGTGATCGCAATTCCACGCACGTATTCCATGACAAAATAAGGGCGCCCCATTGGGGTCGTCCCCGCGTCATACACTCGGGCGATTGAGGGGTGGTCGAGGCGGGCTAGCACTTGTTTTTCGGTAGCAAATCGCGCCACCACCCGCTTGGTGTCCATGCCGGGCTTGATGATTTTTAGCGCCACTTGACGCGCAATAGGTTCGTGTTGTTCAGCGAGCCAGACGACGCCCATTCCGCCTTCACCAATTTGGCGTAGTAACTGGTACGGCCCAATGACCGCTCCAGCTATCAGTTCCGTAAACTCGCCGGGAAAAAGAGACGACTCGTCACTTTCAGACGGCGTGAAGGGAATGGTGGGGCGGTCTTTCTCTGACATTGCCGGCGCTCCGTCGATAAATGCAAATAGGCGGGTGAGTATCGATCTTAGTCGTATCTGAGCGAGAAAGCAACGCTTCGCACTTTGTCAGTAATGTAAAAAGCCCGACCGCCGCTTGGACAACGGCGGCCGGGCTTACTCTGCGAATCGATTGACGCAACTGAACGCTTAGTGAGCACCAGCATCCGACAGTTGATCCATCACTTTATCCAAAGAGAATGAAGCTGCTTTTTGACGCGGCGGATACTCTTGGAATGTTTGCAGGAATTTGCCCACATACGCTTGAGCTGGCACCAACAAATAGGCGCGGTCAAGCAACCAATCGTAGTAGGTGTTCGATGTGATTTGTGCTCGTTCATAGGGGTCACGACGCAGGTTGAATATCAGAGGAATGCGCAAAGGAATGAAGGGCTCGGACCAAGCTTGCAGAGTGGCTTCAACCCGTTGTTCCATGAATACCAGCTTCCAAGCGTTATAGCGCAAAGCCGTCAAGTCGCCATCATCCGAGAAATAGAAGATCTCTTTGCGTGGACTGGCCACTTCTTGTGGATTCTTCAAATGTTCGGTCAGGTCGTATCCATCAAGATGTATCTTGTATTCACGACCAAGTGCCGATGAAGAATACCCCTCCAAGAGTTCTTCTTTTATACCCGGTTTTCCTGCTGCTGTGACAAGAGTGGGCAGCCAGTCCATGTGATGAACAATGCCATTGGAAATCGAGCCCGGTTCGATCTGGCCAGGCCAGCGCACCACGCAGGGCACGCGCCACCCGCCTTCCCAGTTCGTGTTTTTCTCGCCCCGGAACGGCGTCGCCGCTGCGTCTGGCCAGGTGTTGTAGTGGGGCCCGTTGTCAGTCGTGTACTGAACGATCGTATCGTCGGCAATGCCGAGACGGTCGAGCGCTTCCAGCAATTCACCAACGTGCATGTCGTGTTCAAGCATACCGGCGGTGTATTCATCAGCTGTGGGGACAATTTTTTGGGCGTCCGCCATGCGTTCATCACTGACATGAGTTCGGAAATGCATCCGAGTGCCGCTCCACCATACGAACCAAGGCGTGCCGGCTTTCTCTTGGCGCTCGATAAAGTCAATGGCCGCCGCGACGGTTTCGTCGTCGATGGTTTCCATGCGTTTCTTGGTAAGTGGTCCGGTGTCTTCAATTTTGCCACCGGCGAAAGAATGGATCACGCCACGTGGTCCATAAGTTTCTAGAAATGTGCGACCGTCTGGCATCACCAAGTCGCGAGGATAGTCTGAGTTTTCCGGTTCTTCTTCAGCATTCAAGTGATAGAGGTTGCCCAGAAACTCGTCAAAACCGTGGTTCGTAGGCAACATGTCGTCGCGATCGCCAAGATGGTTCTTGCCGAACTGGCCGGTGGCGTAGCCTTGGTCCTTCATGAAAACCGCAATGGTGGGATCGGCTTCATTCATGCCTTCTTTGGCGCCGGGTAGGCCCACTTTTGACAAACCGGTGCGGAATACGCTTTGTCCCATGATGAACGAAGAGCGGCCAGCGGTGCAGGATTGCTCACCGTAATAGTCCGTGAAAATGATGCCTTCGTTGGCAATTCGATCAATGTTGGGCGTTTGATAGCCCATGACACCCATGGTGTAGGCGCTGATATTGGATTGGCCGATGTCATCTCCCCAGATGAGCAGAACATTCGGTTGGTCTGTGGCCTGCGCCAATCCTACGCTGAACAAGGTGGTTGCCAACAAAATAAGCGTGAATTTGGCGAAAATCTTCGAACTCATGTTCGATTCCCCTTTCGATTTTTAGTCAAAGTTCATTTCTCATGTCGCGACTAATGTACACGGATTTCAGGTACCCGCAATCGGGTCTTATAGGATAAAACGGAAGAATGTCATCAGCCGACGTTTTCTGCCTGATTCTTGCAACTCTTCATCACTGAGCGCTGAGCGGATTCTAAAAACGAGTGTTTTTATGGCGCACAAGGGCAAATAAAGACAATAAGTTGCCTGCGTAGGCCAATATTACAGTTTCTTGGGCTCACTCCGACCGGCCGGCCAATGAGGCAAGATTTTCAGCTCCGTAGTCCAATAATTGACCAAGGGCAACGACCACAATTCCAAGATGACAGGGAGTCTCCAGTGACTGATCGCCAAGCCATACTAGCGCAAGTAAAATTGGTTCCCTCGATGCCCTCAGTGGTGATGGAACTGCGCAGCTTTATGAACGACCCCAATGTCAGTTTTGACAAACTTTCGCGGGCCATCGAATACGATCCGGGCTTGACCGTCAACATTTTGCAACTGGCGAATTCCGCCTACTTTGGTTGGACCCGAACGATCAAGACTGTCAAAGAAGCGGTGACTCGTCTGGGCACCAGCCGCGTCTTTCAAATGGTGTTGTGCATGTCGGTGGCTCCCTTGGTGCGAAAACCGATCAAAGGGTATGATACAGACAGTGAAGGGTTGTGGGAGCATTCTATTGCCACGGCAATTTGCGCGGAACAACTGGTCCAGATTCTGGGGCTAAAAGATTTGGACGAAGCCTTCACCGCGGGCCTCTTGCATGACATGGGCAAGGTGGTGCTGGGCACATTCGTCGAAATCGACGACAAGCAATTGAAAGAGTCGGTGGCAGTGGACGGCCTCAGTTTTAACGAGGCCGAACAAATGATTCTCGGTGTTGATCACGCCGAAGTGGCCGCCGAATTGTTGTCATCCTGGAATTTACCGGAAAGTGTTGTGGCTTCGGCCCGTTGGCACCATCAGCCCCACCTGGCTGAAGATAAACACCAGAAGCTCGTTGACTTGATTCATGTGGCAGACCATTTGTGCATGACCTACGGTTTTGGCGCGGGAACAGACTCGAGCCACTATCGATTGGACGACGCGGCGCGAGTCCGGATAGGACTTGAGCTAGGCACGACCGAAGTCGTTGCGATGAGAGTGATCAATGGTATGGATGACTTGGGAGATATGTTTAACGGCGCCAAAAAAACGATCGAAGTTAAGGAAA